>NZ_KV792891.1:0-954 GCF_001808335.1 Oligella sp. HMSC05A10
CGCAAGCGCCATCGTATTTAGTACCAACAAGTAGTTTATACAGTGTCGACCCGACTCGCACACGCTACCTAGTTGAAACGGATCCAGCCTTTGCCGATCAGCGTCACTGGTTAAGCAGTGATTATATGCTGCAAGCGCTCAATCAGGATCCGGCGCGTATGCAAAAACGCTTAGGTGATGGTTACTATGAGCAGCGCTTACTGCGTGAGCAGATATTACAGTTGACAGGTCAACGCTTTTTAGATGGTTATGACAGTGATGAAGAGCAGTTTAAAGCCTTGATGGAGCAGGGTGTGAGCTTTGCGATGGCGCAGGGCTTAACGCCGGGCATAGCGTTAACGGCAGCGCAAGTGGCGCGTTTAACCAGTGATATTGTCTGGCTGGAAAGTCAGACCGTGACCTTAGCGAATGGTACTACTCAAGAGGTGCTGGTACCACGCGTGTATGTGAAACCGCGTCAAGGTGACTTAGCACAATCAGGGGCGTTACTTGCCGGTAATACAGTGGAGCTGCAGGTTAAAGACGGTTTTGTTAATAGCGGTACAGTGGCCGGTCGTGAAATTGTCAGCATTAAAGCCGATACCATTGATCAGGAGTTGGCACGTATTCAAGCCAAACGTGTTGCACTTGTTGCTGATAGCGATATTACGCTTGCGGGCAGCACGGTCAGTGCAGAAGAGCTAGCGAGCATCCGTGCGGGTAATCAGTTGGATATCAAGAGTATCACCTACCATACGCATGCGGATGTAGCGGGTAGTAATGGCAGTCACTTTAGTGGTGAGCGTCAGGGCATTGATCGCTTAGCGAGTATTCATGTGAGCGGTGATGAGGCGCAGTTACTCCTCTCGGCAGGCAAGGACATGATCTTGACCGGAGCGCTTGTCAGTCATAGCGGTCGCGAGGGTCTGACTTACCTAGGGGCCGGCGGTGATTTGCAGTTAGATACCGTTACTG
>NZ_KV792892.1:0-985 GCF_001808335.1 Oligella sp. HMSC05A10
TTAGAGGGTGACAACTATCCTGACATAGAGAGAAGGCCAAAAGAAGAGTGGAAAATCATCCAAATTCCTGAACTTCGAATTATTGAAAAGGAAATATGGGATAAGGTTAGAAAACGGATCGATTCAGAACGAGATAAAAATGGTAGAAAAAGGTATGGACGCAGAGGTGTATCTTTATTTGGTGGCTATTTATCTTGTCCAAAATGCAGTGGAAAATTGGTTGTTGTAAATGCAGTAAGCTACGGATGCCAACGATCTAAAGACCGTGGTAAAACTGTTTGCCCGGGATTCTTAGTAAATAGAAAGATTTTAGAGAAACAGCTTTTAAATACATTAAGAAAAGAGCTTTTAACTGAAAAAGCAGCAACTCAATTTGAGAAGCACTTTGAAGCTGAAGTTGAAAATTTATTGAATAATAAAGAGTCAGACACAAAGTATCAAAAAGACAGACTGGAAGAAATTGAAGCCTCAATAGAAAAAATAATTGAGGCCATCAGTAAAATCGGTGTAAGTGATTCACTAGCTGAAAAGTTAACAGTTTTAGAGACTGAAAAAAAGATGATCTTATCAAAGCTTAATAAGACATCATTAATTGAAATAAAGATACCTAACGTCAAAAAAGCTTTTCATGAAACAGTTGATAAGCTGGATGAGTCAATTGGTAAAGAGCCAGAAAAGGCTAGAGAAATTCTTCAAAACATCTTCGGTCTGATTCAAATTGAACAAAGAGGCAAAGAAGTATGGGCTAAAATAAATACGCCTCAATCGCTTTCATTTGCAATTGAGCCGTATCTAAAGGTGGTTGCGGAGGCAGGATTTGAACCTACGACCTTCGGGTTATGAGCCCGACGAGCTGCCAGACTGCTCCACTCCGCGCTAGAGTATTGATAGTAACAGACTTCTGATTTAATAACAAGTATGGCGACCTGTTAGAAGTCTATCACATCTGAATAAATTGCCTGACGATGACCTACTTTCACAGGAG
>NZ_KV792893.1:0-1276 GCF_001808335.1 Oligella sp. HMSC05A10
CAGTAACGGTATCTAACTGCAAATCACCGCCGGCAAAAACAGATGCTAATATTGTTTTATTGAATGATCTTTGTGCGAAAAATGTTGTTTGTTTAATTTAAAAGCTTTATTTGATAAATCAAAATGCTTGTTACTAATCATAATAGTAATCAACCTGATATTCAGATCCTAATTCTGTTCGCAATTTTAATAATAATGATCTCCCCATAGAAATAAATTGCTCATAATCAAATTCCTCCCAATACGAATTACTTGGGTCATCCATATTAAGTCCTTTGTCAAATAAATCTGCCCACGATAACAACTCTTTTTTCAATTGATTAGATATAGGCAATTCATCCAAATCAATGTTCCCAACTTCTATTTCATCATTGTGCCATATAGGTGAGCAAAAATAATCAGGCATTAATCTAATTTTTTTCATATTATCTCACTACACTAGTAGGATTAGCGCCAACAATATATCCATTGCTACCAACCGTAACAGCAATGTTTTGAGTTTTACCGTTTACAGTAACTTGATAAATAGCTCTACCTGTTCCTTTTCCTTGATAACCTAAAAATTTCCCATGATTTACTGCATCCATCACTGCCTTAGGTATATCTTTTTCCTTAATACCAACTTTGGCAAAATCACCTGCATGTTCTTTCACAATATGTGCCAATCCTGCATCTTTGATACCTGCTACTCCTACTTGCCCAGTTTCTAAAAACACAACCTTCCCATTTGGCAACTCTCGAATAGCAACTAATGCTTGTTTATTGAACTTCACACCTGATTGAGTTAATTTATTAACCAAAATAAGTTTTGCACCTTGACTAACCAAAGATGGTGCAGGAACAAAACTAAAATCCGCCAGAGCATCTAATAGCAACGTACCCCAATTCCCCTGCTGAATGTCCAGTGCGTGTTTCAGGTTAACTCCTACAACTCCCAAGTCTTCATGTAACCCTAAATGCGTAATACTTACTAACTCTTTTTGTAAATCCAGGTACGCAACGCACGACGTATCACCTTGACATTGGCCATACAGATTTTTAAAGGTCGCATCCAGTTTCTCATGCCATGCAACCACACCTTCCTCAGTCAACCCACTTTGTTTAACTGAGAGGTCATGCCATTTCTGACGTACTTCTTGACACGCCTCAGGACTGATAGCGCACGCAGCTTCCATTTCTTGGCCAAACTCTGCGTACTGATCTTGACCAATTTGCCAACCAAACAGATTTACGCCCGTACCGAGGTAGTTATTATCCACCGCCGTCCCCGCTGACT
>NZ_KV792894.1:0-52025 GCF_001808335.1 Oligella sp. HMSC05A10
AGAGGGATGAGGTGCAAACCTCACCCTACTCGATATTTATGAAACCCTTTTACTTTACAATCATCGTATCGTGATATACACGCTGCAGAATTGTTTAAATTACTGATTAGGTGGTAAAGAGCATAGTGCTTCTTTTGCCTGTTTATAAAAGGATAGGATGTGTTAAAAGGGAAGAAAGGTTTAGTTCTTGGTATTAGCAATGATAATAGTATTGCTTGGGCATGTGCCAGAGCCATGCGTGAAGCAGGCGCAACATTGGGAGGCACTTGGCTCAACGATAAGGCAAGACCTTATGTAGAGCCTTTGTTGCAGTCGCTCAATGCTGAGATTCAGTTGCCTCTCGAAGTGAGTAATGAATCACAGCTGGAAGCATTGTTTGAGGAAGTTAGCCAGCGTTGGGGCAAGCTTGACTTCTTACTTCATTCAATTGCGTTTGCACCTAAAGCAGATCTTCACGGACGGGTCGTTGATAGCTCATTAGAGGGTTTTTTGCAGGCGATGGATATTTCTTGTCATTCTTTCATACGAATGGCACGCTTGGCTGAGCCTTTGATGAAAGACGGTGGTAGCTTGATGACGATGAGTTACCTGGGAGGGCAGGAGGTTGTCCCTAATTACAGTATTATGGGGCCCGTCAAAGCAGCCTTAGAGTCTACAGTACGCTATCTTGCTTATGAGTTGGGTGAACAGGGTATCCGAGTCAATGCCATTTCTCCCGGAACGATTATGACTCGCGCTGCGTCAGGGATTGCCAGTTTTGATGCACTTGTTGAGGAAAATGCACAGCGTGCGCCGATGGGGGCCGTGAACATTGATGATGTTGGACCCTTAAGTGTGTTTTTAGCGAGTGATGGTTCACGAGCAATCACTGGTGGCAATATTTATGTAGATGGTGGATTTAATATCCTTAACTAAACGTTACGACCATAAGATAAAAGTCCGGCCTGCTGTTTTTAGCAGCGCCGGCTTTGAGGGGAGATTACCGGCAAGGCATCAACGAACAAGCCATTACACAAAGAACCTTGTAAGCAAAAAGCAAAGATAAAGAAAATTAGGTTAGGCAAACTATCTTAGCGCTCAATAGGCTAGATAAAAAAGTCCGTGACCCTTAGTTGCTTTTTATTAACTATGTTAGAATCAAAGGGTATTATAAATAGCTTATTGCTGTATATCTAATTTAATTATGGAGGCTGTAATGACTAATTTCTTAATAAAATTAGCAGATAAGCTGTCTTCAAAATTGATTCCTACTACACCAAGAACGTCTGAGCATCAGGCGGGAGCGCTTTTATACCACGATAATGGTTCTATATCGCTCAACTTAGCCAATAAAAAAGTACAAAGAAAAATTACACATCAACTTGAGGCGCTTGCTCGAATTGATATAAATAAAAGCAATCACTCTTAAATGTATTGATATATAGATAGGAAAAAAAGAGGTGTGGCTAGTTTTTATTCTAGTGGTTTTATGCTTTGGCTATCTTAAGCTGACTTCGACACCTTTTGGCAAGATAACACTGAGGCGCAACCAAGGTTGGGAAGCGTATGCTCATTTAGCAAAAAATGGGATAGAAATTTTAATTCCAGGTTTATTGCTTACCCTTTCAGTGGCTGTAATGCCGCTTTATATATTGGCTACCTTGGTTTATCTGGTCGAGTTGTTTATTGAGCTAGAGATTAAGCCTTATGCGTTTGTTTATCGTATTCTTAGTTTTGATGTGTATCGAAAGGTTTATGTTTTTGATGTTTTAGTTATCTGCTTTTCATATTTTTACTATTACCAAAAGCATATTGATGAAGCAAATAAACAAGCGTGGAAGGAGTCGTTTAAAAATCAAGACGCTGTATTAAACATAATCCTTGAAGCGGCTGAAACACAAACACCATTAAGGATATCGTTAAAATCTCGCAAAGTTTATATAGGAATTATTGAGAGTGAACAGTTCGAAAGAGAGGATATAGATAATATTGTAATTATTCCTTATCTCAGTGGACACAGAGACAAAGATACTCTTCGAATGATTATAGATCATAATTATCATTCGATTTACCAGAAGAAAAACATTCTAGAAACAGATAGCTTTTCTAAATTATCAAAATTTAGAGTGGTTATTCGTTTGGAGGAGCTAGAAAGCCTGTCGTTCTTTGACTCAGACTATTTCGCCGATTTTGGTGATAATGATAATAATTCTGAGCACAATCAGAATCTGTATGGCGGAGGAGTTTAGTTCTCCGTAGTAGATTGTCTAGAGCTATATAGTTACACAACTAGTTGCAACCTACCCGCATTGCTACTTTGATGCTCACCCCAGAAGTGTCACTGATTTGCTAAGCCTAGGCTGTTCAGCGGATCATACTGAAGGCGTTAAGTGTGAGTATCGTTACGGACCCCGTACCCACGGCTCTGTGAGTCGGATGTGGCCTAAGCCACATCCGACTCGATCATCAAACGACTTGGCTTTTATCTCCTTAATTTTGTGTTTTTAGCGAATCTTCGTGTAAGGCCTCATTTAATTGATCCACAATGGGTGCCCACTCACCGTCACTTGCCAACTTTTCCTGAATAAATTGACGCTGCCCATCTGTCCAGAAGGGTGCGTCTTGAATCTCTACATCGGCCGCCAGCTGATGCTTAGCAATGAACTCGGCAATCGCCTCTTCGCTCGCATCTAAGCCTAACTGTAAAAACAGATTCGTCATACGTGGTGTTGTCATAAATTCTCCTTAGCTTTAGCGTTTTTATTACCAAAGAATAGCTTAGCGGAAGCGGTTTAACATGTCTATCATGAAGCTATCTACAGATTTTATGTTTTGTTAAGAAAAGCAAAAAACCCCAACCTGGGGTTGAGGTTTTTAGTATGTGTCTGATTTAACATGGCTCATCTACGCATGATTTGCTGATGACCGTGATTAACTAATCATGGCCTTAATCCAAGCGCTGTACGATCGTTGCCGTTGCCATGCCATGACCAATACACATCACTTGTAAACCTAGCTCGCCATCGACATGGCGTAGTCCCGAGAGCATTTTGGCCATTAAACCAGCGCCTGTGCCGCCTAGAGGGTGACCATGAGCGATGGCGCCACCCCACGGGTTAAGAATGGTTGTATCAGGTTTAAATTCACGCTCAAAACAAAGGGCGACACTGGCAAAGGCTTCGTTTACTTCGATCCAGTCTAAATCCTTAATGCTCAACCCGGCTTTGGCTAAGGCTTGATGTGTGGCAGGTATCACACCGGTGAGTTGCATGATGGGATCGGAGCCCACCACAACTCTAGCTAAAAACTTTGCTTTAGCTTTGAGTCCTAATTCAGAGGCAGGACCATAACGACCAACTAAAACTGCGGCGGCTCCATCAGACATCTGGCTGGCATTGGCGGCGGTTATTTTACCTGTATCAGCGGGTCTAAAAACCGGTGCCATCGCATCCATGCGGGCTCTATCAATGGTGTCTCTGATGCCTTCATCGTAATCTAGGGTGAGGGGATTGCCCTCTTTATCCACGCCTTGCAATGGCACGATTTCAGAGTGTAAGCCGGCATCACGCGCTGCTTTAGCCCGCTTATGACTCTCTACTGCATAATCATCTAATTCCGTCCGAGTTAAAGACCAATGCTCTGCAATCAGCTCCGCACTTTCTACTTGATGCGGAATATCAAAACGTTTTAATAAGTCCGGATGCAAATTGTCGAAGCCGGTAAAATCATGTTGTCCTAAAGTTAAGTCAAGAAACATAGGGACGCGACTCATGCTTTCGACCCCGCAAGCGATAGCAAAATCCATATCTTGCATACCTACCGCTTGGGCTGCCGCATGGATGGCGTATTGGCTAGAGCCACACATGCGATTCATGCTGACACCAGGTACGGTTTCAGGAAAGCCTGCAACTAGCAAAGCTTGGCGAGCGATATTGCCCCCTTGCTCACCGGCTTGGCTGACGCAACCTGCTAACACATCACCTACCCTGTTGCTTGGTAGGCCAGAACGACTGATAAGCCCTTTAAGCGCAGTTGCTAACATGGTGTCTGGGCGTGTTTCTCTCAAAGCGCCGCCACGACGACCAAATGCTGTACGTACAGCCTCTAGAATAACCACTTCATCAGAATGAATTTTACTCATATTATTACCCTTTAAATGACAATTTACATTAGTTCACGTGCGATGATATTGCGCTGGATTTCGGAAGTGCCCTCGTAGATTTGTAATACTTTGGCATCACGGAAAAGTTTTTCGGCCGGATACTCGGTTGAATATCCCATACCACCAAAAATTTGTATGGTTTCTGTGGCTGCCCACATGGCTGAATCAGCGGCATTTACCTTGGCCATTGATGCTTCGATTGTGTTGTTAAGACCATTATCTAAACGCCATGCGGCTTGGTATGTGAGCAAACGGGCAGTCTCTAAGCGCATGCGCATGTCTGCTAGCTTGTGTGCAATCGCTTGGTGTGCTATCAACGGTCTACCCATTGATTCACGTTCTCTGGCATAGGCAAGAGATTCATCAAGACAGCGCTGGATTAAGCCAACCCCAAAGGCGGCTACCATCGGTCTTGAGCGGTCAAACACTTTCATTGCGATGTTGAAGCCACTGCCTTCTTCGCCCAACAATTGCTCGTCTGGTACAAAGACATTATCCAAAAATACTTCGCACGCGGGCGCTGCCTTTTGCCCCATTTTGGACAGCGGGGCACCTACCGAGAGTCCCTCTGTGTCGGCGGGTACGATAAAAGCAGATAAGCCCTTATAGCCACCTTGAGGATCGGTTTTTGCAAAGACCACGAAAAACTCAGCCATATTGGCGTTGGATATCCATATTTTGCTACCTGTTAATCGATAGCCGCCCTGAACCTTGTCTGCCTTGGTTTTTATCGATGCGACATCAGAGCCGGCTGAAGGCTCAGTTAGCGCGAAGCTTGCCATCGCCCCCGACGTCAGGCGACTTAGGTACTTTGCTTTTTGTTCGTGAGTACCAGCGATTAAGATTGGCTCAGAGGCAAGGGAGTTGATACATAAGGCGGCACCGATGCCTAAGCAACCATAGCAAAGTGCCTCTGTGATCAGCACCAATTCCATACAACCTAGACCTGCACCCCCGTACTCCTGTGGTAGTGATGAGTTTAATAAGCCAAGAGAAAAGGCATTCTCATAGATAGACATGGGAAACTGTGCGTTTTGGTCTGCTTGAGCGGCAATGGGTTTTATTTCGTTGTTTGCGAATTGTTGTGCCAACGATTGTATTTGCTTCTGTTCTTGAGTTAATTCAAATTGCATGGCTATACTCCCTTGGTGTTGCTGCATGTCACAAAATGCAGGCAACAAGCACCCTAGAACAGCACTAAGAGGCTGTTATTCAGTTAAATATAAATAGTTAAAGTCATTTAAAAGCTAAGTGGCGTAGATAGCCTCTGTCTCTTCTTGGTGGGGCCTTGAGGGCCTATCTTTCAGGGTTGTTGTGACCTCATCAAGCGTTAGCAATGTCTCCTGTCGTTGCCGCTATCTATTTTTAATACGGCACTATTTTTATGTTTCTGACCTTAGTTGTTATTAACCATTCTATGGCAGTCGTTTATATATTCAAATGGCAGGGAAGGACTAAAACTATGCAAAAGCTGCCACGAAGTATGTTTATATGTAAAATGAACTCAGTTGATTTGCCTAATTGCTAAGTCATTCTTTTAAATAAACACGTAAATTGGGGTGATAGGCCATGGAAATCCAGACCATTTCCGTACGTTTTGTGAATGCCCTGCTCGCTGGTGCCTCAAAGTACACAAGTAACGGTGAGGAGTGGGTGGCCAAAATTGGGATTTCACCGGCATTGTTGGACTGTGAGGGTACACGCATTAGTATGAGCAAATTCGCTCAGCTCTATCGTATGATTGCGATTGAGTTCAACGATGAGACGCCCGGTCTTTTTTCACGGCCTTTGCGAAACGGCACGCTTAAATACTTATGCATGGTGATGTTAGATGCCCCGGATCTGGGTGTGGCGCTTAATCGGTTTAGAAATTTTTTCTATCTACTGCTTGACGATGTGGAATTTAAGGTCAAAACCAGTTCAAAGGGGATCATTAAAATAGAGCTCGAAGAAAAAAAGGATTTAGGCCATACACGCATACTGACACTCGAGTTGATGTTGATGCTGGTGCAGGGCGTTTCATCGTGGTTAATAGGACGCAAAATACCCTTTAAACGTATCGCTTTTCCTTTTGCTAAGCCAAGCCATGCGTCAGAATACGATCAGCTTTATCCCGGTCCTATCGTCTTTGATCAAAAGATAACAGCGCTTTACTTGGATGCGGCTTATTTGCGTGAGCCAATTCGTCAGGATCCAGCTGTGTTAAATGAATTTATACGCAACGCACCGCTTAACTGGTTTTATTTTTCACCCAATGACAGACCACACACGCACCAGTTGCGTCACTATTTGCAAGGCAGATTAGATCAAAATTTAACCGTTAGCGATGTTGCATTAGTTCATCATATATCGCCCCGAACCCTAGCTAGGCGCCTTGCTGCAGAAGGCACAACCTTTCAAACCATCAAGGATAATTTGCGGCGGGATGTTGCGATTGAGTTGTTAAATAAAACAGATACCCCTATCGCAACGATCGGTACTAATCTGGGTTTCGAGGATCCGGCAGCATTTAATCGGGCCTTTAAACTATGGACCGGTAGTGCACCTGGTGCCTATCGTAAACAGACGGTTTTAACTGCTTAGGGCTATACTTTAGCGAAAAAAAATGTGATGAGATGTGTTGAAAGCATGAGAATATATGTACAAAAATATGCTTGCATAAGAGCACCCCTTAGTAAAAACAAGAGTATTTAGGAGACAACATGACAACCGCAGATAATAATCTTCCACCGAGCAGTGAAGTGCTTCATTGTCATATTGATGCAGGCGTTGCAACGATTCGTTTGAATAGAGCGAATCATGGCAATGCGCTTAATATGGCGCTGGTTGAGGCCTTTGCGAATGCAGTCAATCAGATTGTGAATACTTCATCGGTGCGAGTGGTCTTGTTAACCGGATCTGGCAAGAATTTTTGCGTAGGCGGTGATATACAGTCGTTTATAGAGGAACGAGATGATTTATCCGGTTTTGTTGCTGCCATCACTGAGCCTTTGCACAATGCGCTAGCGCAATTAGAGGCCTCGCATCTTCCTATTGTAGCGGCGCTTAATGGTGCCGTAGGTGGTGCTGGAATTGGTTTAGCCTTGATTGCTGATTTTGTATTGGCCGCAGAGTCCATGAAGTTGCGTTGTGGATATACGGCCATTGGTTTATCCCCTGACGCAGGTAGTTCCTGGTTGTTGGCAAATCGCGTTGGCGCATTTCGTGCGAGGCAGTTATTGCTTTCTAATTCAACCCTCGATGCACAGGCTTGTTTAAATCTGGGGCTTGTTGATGGGGTTTATCCAGATGCTGATTTGTTGACGCAAGCCCAGCGTTTGGTAGAGGCGTTTCGTGGTGGCTCCGCCAAAGCGATGTCTAGGGTAAAGCATTTGCTCGATCATTCGATCACTCAACGGACATTTAAAAATCATTTAGGCCTAGAACGAAAATTGATTATTGACAGTGCGGCCGAAGGGGATGCGCAAGAAGGCATACTTGCTTTTATGGAAAAGCGTCAAGCTAATTTCTCCTAGTCTCAGTTGGCAGCTGGTGCTTAATTTTTTGGCGTTGATGTGCCCATGGCGCTGTCGCTAGATTATGAGTCAATTGCCAGGCATAAAAAAACCCAAACGATCACAGGAAAGTTTGGGTTTTTGGATTAGTGATTAGGCGTTTTCAAGGCCTTTGAACTCTTTGCGCAGTTCGCGTTTTAATAATTTACCAGAGGCATTGCGTGGCAAATCGTCTTTGAAATGTACGGCCTTGGGCACTTTAAAAGGTGCTAGGTGCTGTCTGGCATAGGCGATGAGCTCCTCCGCACTAACTTGGCTGCCCTCTTTGAGCGTGACGACAGCGCAGACGACCTCAACCCACTTTTCGTCATCAAGACCAATCACGGCTACCTCAGCTACGGCAGGGTGCTTGTAAAGGCATTCTTCAACCTCGCGGCTGGCAACTAATACGCCACCACTATTGATGGTGTCCTTAATGCGATCGACGATATAAATAAAGCCATGCTCATCCATATAACCTAGGTCACCGGAGTGGAACCAACCACCCTCGAATGCCGCATCGGTTTCTTCAGGGTTGTTCCAGTATTCAGTCATTAAGTGTGGGGTGCGATGGACAATTTCACCCATTTCGCCTAATGGCACGTCCTGCATATTGATGTCGACAATGCGAGTCTCGACATTAAGTACAGGGCGACCAGCAGATGCGGGGGCGATTTCATGATCTTCAGGAGAGAGGCAAGACACTAAGGGCGCACATTCACTTTGGCCATAGCAGTTAAAAAATCGTAACGCTGGTAGCAGCTTGCGCAGCTCTTGTAAGACGGGCAAAGGCATGATGGAGGCACCATAATAGCCTTTGCGTAGGCTGGTGTAATGCTCTGGTGTGAATTCGCTGTGTCGCAACAATGAGATCCACACGGTGGGTGCGGCAAAGAAAGTGTTAATCTTTTCGTCCACAAAGAGCTTGAAGCAGATTTCTGGTTTAGGCGATTTAATGATAATATTTTCTGCGCCGGTCAGTAGGGCTGGCATTAAAAATACATGCATTTGCGCTGAATGATACAGTGGCAAGGCGGCTAAGTGGCGGTCCTCGCTATTGAATTCTAAGGCATAAATGGCGCTCATATATTCGGCTAAAAAGGCCTCATGGCTTAATAAAGCGCCTTTAGGTAGTGAGGTGGTGCCTGAGGTATAAAGGATTTGAGCTGCTGATTGCGCATTGAAGTCTACTGCTTGCTGATACAAGGCGCTGTCTTCTAGTGGGGTCTCAAGGGCTGCTTTGTTTAGTGCGATGTTGAGAATATCATGCGCAGTTTCACTGCCATGGATTGTGCCATAGAGGCGCATATTGGGCAGCTCATCTTTTAATGACTCAACGGTCTTGCTTAAGTCTTTGTCATAAAAGACAGCGACGGATTCACTTTGTTTGAGGATGTATTTTAACTCCTTGGCGGTCAGTGCAAAGTTGACTGGCACATGCACAATACCTAAGCGTACGCAGCTTAGCCACAGTAGGACATAGGCATCGCTATTAGCGCCGTAGGCCGCAATATGATCACCGCTCTTGAAGCCTTGCTCAAGCAAATAGCTAGCAATATGATCGATGGCGATGTCCATTTGCTGATAAGTCCAACGGCGGCCGTCAAAGGCAATGGCTTCTTTATCAGAAAACTTCCTGATAGCTCTTTTAATCGCCTCGTTGATGGTGTTTTTTCTTGCGATTTGGTGATTCATGATGCGAGTTCCTCCACAATAATAGCCACTGCTATGCCGTGACCGATACGCCTTAGCTGTAAGCTGTAGCGACTACTTGAGGCGCCAATCCTAAAAGCATGTTAGCCATAAGACTAGCGCTGGTTGCGCTAAGCCTAAGTGATGTCTCCTGTAATTGCCGCTATCGATTTTTAATGCGGCACTATTTTTTTAGTCTAGATTGCTATGTATCTGACTTGAGTTGTACTAACCATTCTATGGCAGTCGTTTATATATGCAAATGGCAGAGAAAGACTAAAACTATGCAAAAGCTGCCACGGAATATGTTTGTAGCTAAATTGAACTCGGCTTGTCGCTGATACAACTACCCACTAATGGCCGAGGTGTCAGATTAAGTTTAAACGAATGCAGTTAATTGCTGAGCTTGCTTAATCTAAACCGGTTTGACGTTTAACCGCATCTTCGTGTAGGGATTCATTGAGTTGATCGACAACCGTTGTCCAGCTGCCATCAACAGCCAGTTTTTCTGCGATAAATTGACGCTGAGCTTCGTTCCAAAACGGAGCATCGACGATATGCACATCAGCCGCTAATTGATGCTTGTTGATGAACTCAGCAATCGCTTCATCACTGGCGTCTAAGCCGAGTTGTAAAAATAAATTGCTCATACGAGGGGTAGCCGTCATAGCAGTCTCCTTAGGTTTCTATTGTGATTACTAAAGCATAGCTTAGCGGAAGCAGCCTAAGCTGTCTATTATGAGCAGTCCTAGCTGTCTCTTAAGGAACGGCGGGCTACAGCCCTTTGCAGCGTGTGGACCGGTCGTGATGGTTTGGCAAGCTTAGTGCTCGTGATTGACTGCCATCATCGAGAGTTAATCGTTTTGG
Source organism: Oligella sp. HMSC05A10 (assembly GCF_001808335.1). Taxonomy (NCBI): domain Bacteria; kingdom Pseudomonadati; phylum Pseudomonadota; class Betaproteobacteria; order Burkholderiales; family Alcaligenaceae; genus Oligella; species Oligella sp. HMSC05A10. The sequence goes on from NZ_KV792894.1 coordinate 10,234, forward strand.
GACATTAGGACGGGTCACAAGACCACTCACCTTGCACTCAAACAAGGGCTTAATCTTTACCTCACAGCATGATACGTCGTTGCTTAGAAGCTACGGGTTGCGCCAGGAGTTTATCATGCCACATTGCCCTCAACAGAATAGCATGGCGAACGCTTTATTCGTACGCTCAAAGAGCAATGTGTCTATCGTCAGCGTTTTGAGATCATACAGCATGCTAAGCGAGTGTTAGCGGACTGGATTGGATTATACAACCAGCATCGCTCGCACCCGTCCTTAGGCATGGCGCGGCTGTGTTTTTAAAAATAGCTGTAAAAATGTTGCCGCCAGTAGTAATGCTCCCGCATACAACCAATATAAATGGCTAACAGACCAGTTGGCTTCCAACAAATGGCCGGCTACTACCGGCGAGGCCATGCCGCCTAGGCGTGCAAAAGCAAGCACCATGCCGACGCCCGAGCTACGGGTAGCGGCTTCAAAGCTTTGCGGGGTGGTGGCATACAGTCCGGCAATGGATCCATTAATTAAAAAACCAATGGCAATACCTAGAGCAATGGCGGCGGGCAGGGACCAGTTAGTGGCTGGAATGACGGTACACAACGCGAAGACGCCTAATACCATTAATGATTGAGCCACGCGCTGTAAGTGCCAGCGACTGGCTAATAAGCCCAAAGCCAACGCGCCCAGCATACCGCCCACATGCAGCAGGACGCCACCGGCTACGCCTTTGTCAGCAGAAAGACCGGCTTGTTCTAGTAGTTTAGGGGTCCAGCTGGTGACAAAATAAAAACTAAACATTAAGGTAAAAAAACTACCGCCCAGTAACCAAGTGCGTACTGCACCGGGGCTCCACAAAAGTCGCAGCGCTTGTAAAGCGTTGGGTTTCAGACTGGGGGTTGGGGTGGCCGACACAGGAAGTTGAGCTTGCCCCATGCGTTGCAGGAGGCGCTGGGCGCGTTGTTTGTCTTTAGGGTGGCGTCCTTGTAAGAGCTGATCGAGGGACTCGGGTAGGCCAATGGCAATTAACAAGGCTGTGGTCCACGTTAAGATACCGCCCCAAACAAACACGTCCTGCCAAGCGCTGTGTTTTAACAGATAGGCCGCCAGCATACCGCCCAAGGTAGCGCCTAGGGCAAAACCCACCGATTGCAAACCAATCGCCAGAGCGCGCCACTTGGCGTTGGCGTATTCGCTAGTGAGCACGTTAGCGTTCACAATGCTACAACCAATGCCTATGCCCGTCAGAAAGCGCAAAGCGCCCAGTGTCCATGGATCTTGTACCCATTCAGTCACCACCATAAACGCCCCTGCTGCGACCAAACTGGCTAAGACCATGGGACGACGGCCCCAGCGGTCTGAGAGTGGGGCTAAAAACACAGATCCCACCGTCATGCCAATAATGCCTGCCGAGAGCAACCAACCCAGCACGACGTTATTTAGCCCCCAGTCTTTGGAAACCGCTGAAGCGGTGAACGCCATCACAAGGACATCAATGCCATCGATGGCATTAATTAAAAAACATAAAGCAATGGCACGCCACTGCAAGGTGCTCATGGAGGCAGCGTCTAAATGTTGACGTAAGGTGAGAGGGGCAGGAGTGGTTGAAGAGTTCATAGCAACGTACGGCTCAGTTCACGAAATAGGGATTTGCTGTGAAAAAGGGAAAAAGAGCTCCGAAGAGCTCTTTGCTGTAGCGAATAGCGCTAAACCGCTGGGGTTTAGTTGTTGGGTGTGCACCAAACTTCGTTAGCGACTTCTACTACAAAGCGCAGCTTGGCGTCTTGCTCGGCTTCAGTGATGTTGTTGCCTTCTTCGGTGGAAGAGAAACCACACTGAGGGCTGAGACAAAGTTGGTCCAGGGCGACATATTGTGAGGCTTCTTGAATACGGGCTTTAATTAATTCTTTGTCTTCAAGCTCGCCGGTTTTAGTGGTGACTAAGCCCAATACCACCTGCTGCTTACCCGGTTTTACAAAACGCAAAGGACGGAAATCGCCAGAGCGATCGTTGTCGTACTCTAAGAAGAAGGCATCCACATTGACGGTGCCAAAGAGCAGTTCGGCGACGGGTTCATAACCACCCGAAGAAATCCATGTAGAGCGGAAGTTGCCGCGACATACATGTAGACTGATAACGAGGTCATCGGGTTTGCCTTCGAGGATGCGGTTTAAAACATCGGCGTAGATTTTAGCGAGTTGGTTGGGGTCGTCGCCGCGATCGCGCACAATTTGTTTTTGTTCTTCGGAGCAGAGATACGCCCAAACGGTGTCATCTAACTGTAGATAGCGGCAGCCTGCTTGATAGAACGCAGTGAGCGCATCACGGTAGGTTTGCACTAAATCGTCGAAAAACTCGTTTAAATCGGGGTAAACGTCTGGACTGACTACATTACGGCCGCCACGAAAATGCAAAACGCTTGGGCTGGGGATAGTCATTTTAGGGGTGGCGCCGGATTCGAGTGATTTTAAGAACTCGAAGTCTTTAAGCATGGGGTGATCACCAAACTTGACCTTGCCGATGACACGAACGTTGTGTGATTTAGTTTGTATGCCAGAAAACTGAATGCCTTCGTCGGCGTCGTAGCGCTCAACGCCCTCAAGCCCATCAAAAAAGTCAAAGTGCCACCAGGTGCGACGGAACTCGCCATCGGTAACAACGTGTAGACCGCAATTACACTGGTTTTGTACGCTGTGACGGATGGCTTTATCTTCTTCTTCACGTAACCCACTGGCGGATAATTCACCTTTTTCAAAGGCTTGACGCGCTTGTTTTAAAGCGGTTGGACGTAAATAGCTGCCCACTACATCTGCACGAAAAGGGGGCAAGGATCGGAATAAAGACATGTAATACCTCTAAAAAGCGTCCTCATGCCTCAGCATGAGTGAAAAAATCAATAGCTAAATCATATTCGTTTTAAGCGATAAAAGAAAATGATAGTTTTTCAATTTAGCATGAGTTTTATTCATGTTAATGGTTTTTAACATGAATACGTTGCATTTTCTTTTAGAGATATTTTGTGATAGCTAAATGAATGTAGTCTGGGTAAAGCTGGCAAATAGTCGGAATGTGAGACAACGTTTCTGCGAGATGGTGTCTTAGAGCTCCTTTTGTTTTACCTATACTAAAGCATTTACGATCCAAATAGGGTTAAAAAGAGGGCCTTTTGAAGTGACTTCCAAAAGTTAGACCTAAAATAATCTAATCTTTTGGGGGGTCATTTTTCCTGTATTCATCGTTTTAGTCAGGATAGCCGAGCCATTTTCTTTTAAATCAATGAATTGAACGCTATCTATAAAGTCGTTAAATCCATCAGTTACGCCATCGCTCGTCTGGAAATCGAGATGTTTTTGGTGCGTGATTATCGTGAACCGCTGGTCGAGTCTGAGCGCAGTTCGGCTATGCACGTGAGCAAGCGGAAGAAGTCAAGAAATGGGAAGCTAGTTACTAAATACGTCGTGCTTAATTAGCTCTACTAAAAATAAAACATAGTCCATACTCATATAAAGAAGTATGGACCATGTTTTGATGTGTGCTATGACTATGTGGGTTGTTTAATTCGCCGCCCAAAAGTCCTTGGCTGAATTAATGACCGGCTTTACAATCTCACGTCGAATCGCAAAATCGCCAAAGCATTCGTTATCCAAGCGGTGCTCAGACCAATCCTTGACCCAGCCATCGATGATTTCGATAATGTCATCGGTGCTGATGTTTTCCTTATACAGTTTAGGAATCCGTGTGCCGATCAGATTGCCGCCCACATGCAAGTTATAGCGACCAGGCGCTTTGCCGACTAAGGCGATTTCAGCGAGCATGGCACGACCACATCCGTTCGGACAGCCAGTGATCCGCGTGATGATGGTTTCATCGGCCACACCGTGCTTAGCCATAATACCGTCTAGCGTATCGATAAAGGATGGTAAGTAGCGCTCCGCTTCAGCCATGGCTAATGGGCAAGTCGGCAAGGAGACGCAAGCCATGGCTTGTTTGCGTAGAGGCGTTACGCTATCAAGCAGTAAGGCGTGTTCGCGAGCGATAGCTTCGATCGTTTCTTTCTGTGCTGCTGAGACATTGGCGACAATGATATTCTGGTTGGCCGTTAAGCGAAAATCGCCAGTATGAATTTCGGCGATTTTACGCACGCCGGTTTTAAGCGGGCGATCTGGATAGTCTATTAAACGCCCATTTTCAATAAAGAGCGTAAGGTGCCATTTTTTATCAAGCCCTTCTACCCAACCGATACGATCCCCACGACTTGTAAACTCGTATGGTCGCAGCTCACCAAAGGTAATACCGGCACGTTTTTCTACCTCAGCGATAAAGCGCTCAAGACCAACTCGCTGGATTGTATAGCGGGTTTTAGCGTTTTTGCGGTCGCTACGATTACCCCAGTCGCGTTGTGTGGTGACAACCGACTCGGCGACTTTAAGCACATCATCCAGTTTTACAAAACCGACCTCATACGCAAGTTCAGGGAAGGTGTTGGTATTACCGTGTTCAAAAGATAAACCGCCACCAACCAAGAGGTTAAAACCAATCAGTTTGCCATTGTCCCCAATGGCCACAAAGCTCATATCATTGGCATGGATGTCCACGTCGTTGTGCGGTGGGATAACCACGGCGGTTTTGAATTTGCGCGGCAAATAGCTTTTTCCTAAGATCGGCTCATTAGGATCCTTGGCCTCACGGGTTGTGGGTTTTGAGTGCTCAGTGCTAAAGAGCTTTTCACCATCTAACCAAATATCCGCATAGGCATTGGTTTTGGGTAATAAATGTTCCGAAATCTTTTTAGCCCATTCATGGGCCTCTTGGTGTAACTCACTTTCGACTGGATTCGAGGTGCAAAGCACATTACGATTAACATCGCCGGCCGTAGCTAGCGAATCTAATCCTAATTGGTGGAGCCATTGGTGCATTGGCTTAATATCGTCTTTCAAGACGCCGTGGAATTGAAAGGTTTGACGATTGGTAATGCGAATACTGCCGTAGTCCGTATGCTGAGTGGCAAATTCATCGATCCCTAGCCATTGCTTGGGTGTGATGATACCGCCTGGCAAGCGGCATCTTAGCATGACGTTTTTTTTGGGTTCTAGTTTTTTCTCTAGTCGAGCGGCACGGATGTCGCGATCGTCCTGTTCGTACATGCCATGGAAGCGAATTAATTGAAAGTTATCGCCTCTAAAACCACCCGTTAAGCCATCCTGCAGGTCATCGGCAATGCCACCCCTGAGATAGTCACTTTGCTCCTTTAAGCGTTCGTTATCTGAGAGAGGGCCATCAACGACTAGGCGATCGTCCTCTGTAAACTTGTGTTGACTCATTGTTAATATCCTAAATGCTTTGTTGTTAAGTTAATAAACATCGCGTTGGTAGCGTTTTTCTTCGCGGAGTTCATTTAAATAGTCCTCTGCATCGTCTAGGGATAGTTTTCCTTCCTGGCTGATAATGTCGATTAAGGTGTTTTCTACGTCCTTAGCCATGCGGTTAGCGTCACCACAGAGGTAAATATGCGCACCTTGTTGTAGCCAGTCCCAAACATCTCGACTACGCTGAGCGAGTTTGTGTTGAACATATTCTTTTTTGTCGCCTTGGCGCGACCAAGCAAAATCGTATTTGTGCAAAAAGCCGGCTTGGTTTAACTGAATCCATTCGTTTTGATATAAGAAGTCTTCCGTAAAGCGTTGATTGCCGAAAATTAACCAGTTTTGGCCAGCATCGCCTTTGGCGTGACGCTCCTGTAAAAAGGCTCTGAAAGGGGCGATGCCGGTGCCTGCACCAATCATAATAATGGGGGTTTCACCCTCTTCAGGGAGACGGAAGTTGCGGTTAGGTTCAATATAAACGTTGACCTCATCACCTTCTTCGAGTTGATCAGCCAAAAAGCCACTAGCTGCACCTTGATAAGCCGTATCATCCTTGTTGAAGCGTACAGTTTTGACAGTGATGTGCACTTCATTACCCACTTCCTCCTGTGAACTGGCAATGGAGTAGAGTCTTGGCGTTAACGGTCTGAATAAGTCGTGCAATTGCTGTGCCTTCAGTGGGATGGGGTGTTCAGCCATAATAAATACCGGCGGACGGGCCTGAATAAATTCGCTCAGCGTGGTGGAGTCTGCCACGATAGCAGACAACGCCTGATTGTCCGTGCTGGCTAGGTATTCGGCGTAAGCGCGCACGAATTGTGGTGTGGTTTCCGTGATATCAAGGTGATTGATAAGCGCATCTTTGATCGTTGTTTCGGTACCGTCGGCTAGGTGGATGAGCTCATCTGCATTGATTGAGGATAAGTCTAAGAGCTCATCGACTAGGCGTTCGGCGTTTGAGAAATAGATGCCTAAGGCGTCCCCTGCTTGGTAGTTGATACCGGAATCGCCAAGGTCAATTTCATAATGAATGACTTCATTCGCCTGCTCCGTCGTGATGCGCTGCTTAGTCAATAGCTCGGCCCGGTAGGGATTGCTTTTGCCATAGTGTTGGCCTTGTTCTACGGGCGTGCTAGTGGTAACGGTATGCTCGGTAGTGCCATTGCTCGGGGTATCGATCAGCAAGGTTTTTAGCTGCTTTTCAATTGCGTTGCGCCATTCGTTAGCCTGAGCGCTAAAGTCCAGATCACAGTCCATACGTTCAACTAAGCGCTTCGCCCCTAGCTTTTCAAATTGCTTATCAAAGTCTTTGGCCGCTTGATTATATTTAGGGTAACTTGAGTCGCCAAGACCTAATACAGCAAAGCTGACACCGCTCAAATCCGGTGCTTTTTTGTGGAACATAAATTTGTACAACGGTACCGCTTCTTCCGGTGCCTCACCTTCACCTTGAGTTGAGGTAACTAACAGCACAATGTCTTCGCTGACTAAGCTACGGCTGCGATAATCGTTGGCCGACACAAAACGAATGTCGGCATGAAGGCCTTGTAATTGTTCAAATAAACGCTTGGCAACGCTTTGGGCATTGCCGGTTTGAGAACACGATAAAATCAAAATCCGTCGTTCTTCTGCAGGCGCGACAGCGTCGATGGCTACATTAGGCGCTAGGGTCTCAGGAGGGCTGATACCATTGATGCCGTTTAAATTATCGCCGTTATTTAAGCTCGTGTTTTGTTGACTGAGAGCCCAGCTGTAGCCAGAAACCCAAGCTAACTGAGTCGGATCCAGGGTCGTAAGTTGTTGGATAATGTATGTCAGCGGAGGGTTATTGCTCCCTATGACTGATTGTGGTGCTTGATCAAGCATGTTATTCTTGCTCCTATTGGTCTAACAGCTGGTTAATCATGCCAGCAGCAACCGTGTTATTCGTTGCCTCATCAATTAAAATAAAGGCGCCACTCAGTTGATTATCGGCATAGGGGGTAGCGGTAATGGCTTGTTGTAACGATAGTTGAACTTGGCCGATATCATTTATCGCGAGCTGGTCGATGTTTTCTTCGCGAGCTAAGTTATTGACATCCCATCGATAATCCAAGTGCTTAATTTTGGCGTAAACGGACTGGTGACCATGTTTTAACCAATAGCGGCGAGCCGGATTCAGTGGTTTATCGTCCATCCAGGCAAGATGCGCGCGAATAGAACGACTGGCTTGAATTGGATGGTCAGCGGCGACTAGGGTATTGCCGCGAGAGATATCAATATCATCTTCTAAGGTGATGGTTAAAACCTGAGAACTGTGGGCTTCATCTTGGGATCCGTTAGGACCAAAAATTTCTTTGATGCGACTGCGTTGACCTTGAGGTTCCACGCGTACTTCTTGACCGATGCGTAAGGTGCCGACGTTTAAACGGCCCTGATAACCGCGGAAATCATCGAGGGCACTACCGTCTTGTCGCAGCACGCGTTGCACCGGAAATAGACTGTGTTGAATGCTGTCGTCTTGGGCTTGCTTTTTACTCGGTAGGCTTTCTAATAAAGGTAATAGGGCAAGTCCACCATACCACGGCGTTTGAGCGCTGCTTGTGACGATGTTTTCACCGTGCAACGCTGAGATGGGGATGAAGTGTAAGCTGGCGGTTAAGTTAATTTGTGCGGCTAGTTTTTTATAGGCATCAACGATTTGATGAAAAGCCGTCTCCTCGTAATTTAGTAAATCCAACTTATTAATGGCCACGATAATCGTTGGTGTCGCGAGCAGCTTTAACAGCGCACTATGTCTTTTGCTTTGTCTTTGCAGCTCGATATTTGCCTGGTTTAGGTTTAAACGACTTGCATCAATTAAGAGAATGGCAACATCGGCTGTTGACGCACCGGTGACCATATTGCGGGTGTATTGCTCATGCCCCGGGGTATCTGCCAAAATAAACTTTCGTTTAGGTGTGGCAAAGTAGCGATAGGCTACATCAATCGTGATGCCTTGTTCCCGCTCGGCCGCTAGACCGTCAGTTAATTGAGCAAAATCCAAGCTGTTATTGGTGGCATCATGACTTTTTTCCAGATGCGCTATTTGATCGCTCATCAGGCTATGGCTATCGTATAAAAGACGACCGATCAAGGTGGATTTACCGTCATCCACGCTGCCGGCGGTAATAATGCGTAAAAGAGAATTGTTTGACATACCTGACCTTCCAATTTAAAAATAACCCGCGCGCTTTCTTTCTTCCATGGCCACCTCAGAAACTTGGTCGTCCAAGCGGGTGGCACGGCGTTCTGAAATGGTGCTACTCGCCGTTTCAGCAATGATTTCTGCGGCGCTAAGTGCATGACTGGCTACTGGGCAGGTGCATGAAATATCACCTACTGTTCTAAAGCGTACAGAGCGAAGCTCACTGGTTTCATTCTCACGTTTTGGCGTGAGTGGAGTAACTGGTACGAGCAGACCGTTACGGTTGACGACTTCACGTTGATGAGCGTAATAAATCGGTGGTAAGGCAAGTTGTTCACGCTTAATGTATTGCCAAACATCCAGTTCAGTCCAGTTAGAGATGGGAAAAATTCGCATGCTTTCATCTGGGTTTAGGCGCATGTTGTATATGTCCCAAAGTTCGGGTCGTTGCGCTTTGGGATCCCATTGACCAAACGCATCTCTAAAGGAGAAGATACGTTCTTTAGCACGAGCCTTTTCTTCATCACGTCGAGCGCCACCCATCAGTGCATCAAAACCGTGAGTTTCAATGGCTTCAAGTAAGGTAATGGCCTGCGCTGCATTGCGAGAGTCGGTCTCATGACGTAACACCACGGTCCCTTTTTTGATCGAGTCTTCCACATGCGCAACCACTAAATCGGCGCGTAGTTCGGCCACGGTTTGGTCGCGAAATGCAATCACTTCGGGGTAGTTATGACCCGTGTCGACGTGCAGTAATTTAAAAGGTAAACGCAAGGGACGACCAGGGATCTGAAAGGCTTTGACGGCTAAGGCAAGAAGCACGACAGAGTCTTTACCCCCGGAAAATAACAAGGCCGGATGGTTGGCCTCAGCGATGACTTCGCGAATGATATAAATCGATTCCGCTTCTAAGTCATTTAAATGTTGATTATCAATAAACATGGTTGTTCATCCTACTGATGTAATTAATTATTGTTGTTGGTGGAGACCGCATTCTTTGCTGTTTTGTTGTTCCCACCACCAACGACCGGCGCGAATGTCTTCATGTAGTCTGATGGGGCGGGTACACGGTTCACAGCCAATACTGGGGTAACCATTTTCGTAGAGTTTATTTAGTGGTAGCTTGTGGGCTTTGCTATAGCCCCAAACGGCGTCCTCACGCCAAGCATAAAGTGGATTGAATTTAGCAATGCCTCGTTGCTCATCCCATTCTTCATAAGCGAGCTCACTGCGAGTCGTTGATTGAGCCCGACGCTGTCCGGTGATCCAGGCATCAGCACCTGTGAGTGCACGTTGCAGGGGCTCGATTTTGCGGATGTGGCAGCAGAGTTTTCGCTGTTCAAGACTTTCGTAAATTGAATGGATGCCATGCTTACGATCAAAGTCACGAAGCGCCTCTTCTTTTGGCTCGTACTGTGTGATTTGTAGTGTTGGAAAGCGCGTATTGATGGCAGCCAGTAGTTCCAGCGTCTCTTTGTGTAATTTGCCAGTGTTTAAGGTAAACACCTTAATTGGCAGTTTAAGACGGGCAATCACTTCTGTGATCACCATATCCTCAATCGCTAAACTAGACGCAAAGCGAACGTCATGATGGCTGGTGGCGATATGGCGCAAATTTTCTTGAAGCTCCTCTTGCAGCAGGGGCAATTGTTTAAAAATGGCTTCGCTCACCATGGGAACGTGCCATAGTTGCTGATTAAACATAGCTATTTACCGAAATACATTCGTGTTAATTTGGGTGTCATTCAGTCTAGCAACAGGCACTTCAAGATTAAAAAGACTTATTTTTTCTATCCATATACCTTTAAATCATAAGCTAGGCTTGATCAGCGCTTGCCTGTGTATATGCCATTTGGTTTTAAGCTAATAAGCATATTATTTAATCTTAAACTATGTAAAAAGTATCATTTGGCCTTTAATAACAGGCTTTATATCTGAGGGGCATATAACCAAATTGACTAAGCATAGAGTTTTTTATTCGTTTGTTTTAGAGAAAAATTGTCCTTTAATGAAGAGTCTGTTTTTTATTTAAATGATTAAGCGTTTGTTATGAGTGACTCTCCAAGTTTTTTTGCACTTTTTGTGAATTTACAGAACCGACCTGTGCTTTTAGTTGGGGCTGGTGTCGTGGCTGAGCGTAAAGCGCTCGCATTATTAAAAGCCGGCGCACGCATCCAAGTCGTAGCGCAGGAGTTATCTGAGCGATTTGTGTGTTGGCAAGAAGAGGGCACCATTGAGTATCTGGGCAAGGAGTTTTCTCCTGAACTCTTAGCGCCAGTGTATTTAGCGGTAGCGGCAACCGATGATGAGGCCTTAAATCAACGTGTTTTTGCAGCAGCAGAGGCTCGGTCTAAACTTTGCAATGTGGTGGATAGTCCAGCGCATTGTTCTTATATTACGCCTGCGGTGATCGATAGGCACCCCTTACAAGTTGCGATCAGTAGTGGCGGTACGGCACCGGTGTTGGCACGTTTATGGCGTGAGCGGATTGAGCGCATTTTGCCTCAACATATCGGCAGGGGGGCGAGCTTTGTTGAGAAGTGGCGCCAAGAGGTGAGACGTACGCTTAAAACTCTTGCTAAGCGTCGTTATTTTTGGGAAGAAATCTTTATCGGTCCATTAAGCGGAACCATTGAGGTGGGCGACGAGGAACGCGCTGATCAAATTATGCGTGAGACGCTATTGCAGGCTCAAATTAATCAGAAGAAAAAACCGCTTGGCGAGGTGGTGCTCGTGGGGGCGGGTCCGGGCGATGCGGGTTTGCTGACCTTAAAGGCTTTACAAGCGATACAAGCCGCAGATGTCGTGCTGTATGATGCCCTAGTCTCACCTGAGGTGCTAGAGTTAGTGCGTCGTGATGCAGATCGGGTGAATGTCGGTAAACGTGCTGGCGCGCACCATGTGATTCAGGAAAATACCAACGCATTGATGGTGAAATTAGCCAAAGAGGGTAAACGCGTGGTTCGTCTCAAAGGTGGCGATCCTTTTGTCTTTGGTCGGGGCGGTGAAGAAGCGCAGGTGTTGACTGCTGAAGGGATCCCTTATCGAGTGGTGCCCGGTGTTAGTGCGGCACTCGGCGCCACGGCTTATGCAGGTATTCCTTTAACTCATCGAGAGCTTGCACATAGCGCTATTTTGATTAGTGGCCATGGTACGGAGGATCATGACGCTAATGATTGGCAGGCCTTGGCCAAGAGTCAGCAAACCTTGGTGATCTATATGGGCACGTTGAAAGCGACGGTGATACAGGAGCAATTAGTTGCTCATGGTCGTGACGCTAATACGCCGGTAGCGATTATTAGTCGCGGTACCACGGCAGCGCAAGAGGTCAGACTCGGTGTGTTGAGTGATTTAGTTCAGCTAGCAACTGAAGTGCCTCGTCCAGCATTGATAGTGATTGGTGAGGTGGTTAGTTTGCAGAAGCAGTTAGCTTGGTTTCAACAAAATAAAGAACCTATCGTTGAAGCAATGGCCGTTTAAACAGCCATCAAATGACTAGCTTTAAAGCCCAAGTCTTCGAAGGAGGGCTTGGGTAATACTCCCCTAGGGTGGTTGCCGTTGCGACAGAGTAGGTGTGGGTATAAAAGATGGGTAATAGGTGCATTAATTTATATATGCATTTCGACTTGCTTTGATGCAGCTTTTGAAAAAGAGAGTATTACCCTTAGAGCCATGATGCACACATTCAGATAAGCTTAAAATAAGCTAATAATTAAATACAATTAAAGGCATAATGATTGCTAGGTGACCATATAGTGTTACCGTTGCTTTGTTGAATAAGAAATTAGTTTGAACCTTTAAAGCTGCTTTTGTGTTATGTCCATGTCTATTAATTTTAAACGTCGAACTTATGGTTGGATTCAAAATCCATCGGATTTTAATAAGCTCAAAACCACTGTACAAATTTTCGATAATCGTTCAAGACATTATCAATTATTAAGAGACGATTGGATTAATCAAAAAATTTATTTCCCTCAGCTAAGAAGCTCTTTACAAGAAAAGTTTAATCATGCTGTTGAGGAGTTTACATATGCAGAGCTTGTTGGCAGCAGCCGTAATAAAAATAATGAGAGAGCAGGGAAAAGGGCTGATGCGGTAGCGAATGGACTGATACAGATTTCACTATTGCCACAAACTCATAAAAAAACAGCAAAAGCATATGTTGACGATTGGACTTCAGATGGCTTTCTTAGATGGGCAGTTAGTCTTAACTTTGTAGAAGTAGACCGCAAGAATGACAGCTTTAAAATAACTGAATTAGGCAAGCAGTTTTCTGAGTCCGACAATGATTCAGAAGAGCAACAAGACATCCTAATTACAGCCTTATTGTCATATCCTCCTGCAACTAGAGTGCTACAGCTCTTATCTGATGCTAATGAACCAAAAAATAAGTTTTATATTGGCAACCGTTTGGGTTTTATAGGTGAAAGTGGCTTCACTTCGTACGGTGAAGAAGTGATGTTGGACTATTTGATGGAAGAAACTGACCCTAAGGAGCGGACAAAAATACGTTCGAATGTGGAGGGGACGAGTGACAAGTATGCACGAATGATTTGTAGTTGGCTGAACAAGTTAGGTCTTGTGAAAACGCAATCAGTAAAAAAAGAAGGGATAGCGCTCTTTCAAAAGTATAGTATTACTGCAAAGGGTATTCACCGTTATAATCAGTCGCTTGGTAAATCAAGGCATAAAAAACAAGCAAAATTTCTAATGTGGGAGTTTTTGGCTACTGATGTTTCTAGCGTCGATTATATAAGGACAAGGAGAGCGCATCTTATTAAAAACCTACAAAAAACGAGCTCTGCAAACGAAATTATAAAACGGATGCAATATCTTGGATTTTATACAGAGCCGGCCATCATGAACCTGGATATCGAGGGTTTAATTAATTTTGGCTTAAGAATAGAGCTTGATTCGGATAGAATTAAATTATTGGACGAGATCAAAGATTTTGATATTCCAATAGTTGAAGTAACTGAGGAGATTTCTGATATTGCGTTACAGAAAGAGAAAGCATATTTTTACAAAAATACGGCTCTCAGCAAACGACATATTTCAATATTAGAAATAGCTTTTGATGGCTCCAAAAATCGGGATTTAGAAATTTTAAGTGCAGAGGTTTTTAAGGATTACTATCAATTAGAGTCTATCCATTTAGGAGGTGGTTTAAAGCCCGATGGTATAGCCTTTAATCAAAACTTCGGCATCATTGTTGACACTAAAGCGTATAAAGGTGTTTATTCGAGGAGTAGAGCTGAGGCAGATAAAATGTTCCGCTATATCGAAGATAACAAGAAAAGAGACCCGAAGAGGAATCAGTCATTATGGTGGCGCTCATTTAATGAGCATATTCCAGCGAATAACTTTTATTTTTTATGGATATCAGGTAAATTTCAAAGAAACTTCGATACACAGATTAATCAGTTGAATTATGAAACGGGTTATAGAGGCGGGGCGCTAAGCGCACGGCAGTTTTTAATCGGAGCCGATGCGATTCAAAAGGGTAAAATCGATATTAACGATTTACCATCTTATTTTAATAACAGCGTGATCAGTTTTGAGTAGAGGCTGTCAATCAATCTAATTCATCAAAGATCGATTGACTACTAACTTAGTTTAAGAGTTCAAAGCTGGTAGGACAATAATTTGTCACTAAAACCTCTTTGCTGGCCTCTTTCTTGGTGTTATAAGAGGCGTTTCCATAAGAGGAATTTATTTGATGCACAGTTGTGTTTGTATTATTAAGATATTCTTTTAGTAAGTAATTTTCCTTGCCCTTATGAGAAATGACATTGCTAAGCGCATATCTAACACCTTTAGCGTTTAGGTAATCTAAAAGCTTCAAAAGCTTACGCTCTTCTTCATCACCCCAGTTCTTAAAACCACGGTTGCCATCATTATAGTTTCCAGTGGTGATTAGGTATGGCGGGTCAAGATACACAAAGTCATTACTATCTAAAAATGTTAAGTCCGCATTGTCAAAATAATCGCTAGTAAACTGATAGTCTAAGGTCTGTAGCTTATTATTAAACGCACGCAAATTATTTTCCATATTTTGGCTAAAGGAGCTTCGATTCCTACCAAATGGATTATTGAACTTCATCTCATTATTAAATCGCAGCTGATAATTGTAGCTGTACGACACCAGAGTATATAAGTCGAGTGGATTAGGCTGCGCATTGTAAGCTTCACGCAACTTCAAAAAACCTTCTTCATTTGTTTTGCTTAAGTCATATTTTTCGATATTGTTTTTGATGGCCGCAATACAACGTTCCGTATCTTGACTAGCAAAAAAAATGAACATCTCATTAACCTTAGTGTTCATATCATTAAAGATATGTTTTTTAGCAGGCACGTTAATGCCCACATTAGCACCGCCAGAAAACAAGTCCACAAAGGTATCAATATGCTTTGGGAATAAAGGAATAATTTGACTTAGCAGGCGATATTTGCCTCCTATATAGTTCAAAGGGCTTTTGATATAAGCATTTCTTTTTGGTGTCCACGTGCTTGCCTCATGCGTTGGACTTCTTAAAAAAAATTGCTTATTTTGCTGTAATTCTTTCTTCTTGATATAAAAGAGATACTCGTTTAGATCGGCTTTTTTTGAGGAAATTTTGGATTGATATTTACGGTAAGGAATTTTAACTACATCTATGCGTTTATCAATAGCACGTTCTTTTAGTAAATTCAACATATCCTCGTGGTTTATGATTCCCTCATCGTTGTAACTAATAATAATATGAGTGGCCTCAATATTATCGATAAGGTTTGTCATCGCCGCTAAGGCTCCGTTTGATGTGGAGTAGTTACTTCTTTTTGATTGCCAGTCAAAAAGTCTTGTGACCCCCTTTAAACGTGGTTTTGTATTGAGCGCAATATTTTCGAGCACATGGTAGTTAGCCGCATATTGTCTATTATTATATGGCGGGTCAATGTATACGATATCTGCCGAAACCTCTTTCACCAGCTGGTTAGCATCTTGGTTGTAGGCCTGATTAGCTCTGTTATTGTTTAATACTGCTAAGGGGTTGAGCTGTAGCGGTTTTAAGGCTCGATTATCCCAATGCTTTAAAAAGGCGCCATATGTGCCTGTTGTATTGCTTACTGGCGGGACAGCTGCTATTAAACATGCAAGGAGATAAAAATACTCGTGCTCTTCTAATCGTTTCTCGCTAAACCACTCATCAATGGTATTGCGAATAAAGTCCAAACGCCTACCATTATCTTCACTGAAATACATTGCCTCACCTAGAGGAGTATAGTTTTTCGTGTAGTATAAGTCCCCTCTATATTGCTGGACATTATTCTTGTCATTTAAATACACAAAAGGATCGAAGCCTAAGCCTTTGAACAGAAGTGGTAAATTATTCTCAATCACAGCCTTACTATGACAATAGGAGAAGTATAGTAAGTCATTAGTGATAATTCGGTAGTCCTTTTTAAAATGTCTACCGACGATATTTGTACCTGCAAATAGGTCTAGGAAGCTTTCTTCGGTACCGTTGATATGTTTGTTCAGTAGTGCTTCTATCTCTTGAAGCAGCAGCGCTTTTGCGCCAATGTATCTCAGCATGACATCCCTAATCATCCTTGTTGTTTAAGCAATTCTAGCATAAAAAGGATGTGGACTAGCTTCAAAACCCAAGCCTTCGAAGGAAGGCTTGGATTTTTGTTGTTAGAAAGTAAGCGTTTCGTGATAAGAAATGTTATTGCTTGTTATTGTTGTTACTCTATGTTAATTTCGTTATTTATTTAGGATATATCGTTTAAGAGCGATTTTATAGTATTTATATTTTTTACCAATAACGAAGATAGAGGAAGCTGCTGGTGGTTTAGACCTTGCTTTGCACGATCCTAAGCACAGCCGTTTTTCCGCTTATAACTACCATAGGGTTTATATGGCACGTTCGGTAGATGGTTTAGAAACTGGTCTGAGTCACTCCATCCATACCGAGCTGCTGAGAACACTAGGCATTCACCATGTGGCTGATGAGCTGGCAGGTGAGCGTTTAGCCCGAGTGTCCATGGAGCAAGTGTTGCTATGGCAACCAGACGTGATTTTGACGCATAGCGAGGCGTTTTTAGCCACCGTCTATGAGCATCCGCTCTGGCGTAAAGTGCCAGCGGTACAAAAGCAACAAGTGTATCTTGTGCCATCGCTGCCCTTTGGTTCGCTAGATGAGCCACCAGGGGTTAATCGACTGTTAGGGCTATTGTGGTTAAGTCAGTGGTTAAAACAAGCACCAGAAGCTGAACAAATCGCTAAAATAAGGGAGTTTTATCGCTTATTTTATGTTGTGTCGTTGGATGATGAGCAAATCCGTTCTTTTTTGATTGCGCCTGTCATTTTCGACGAGCGCTAGGGAGTGACGATGTTAGCAAAAACTCGGTCTGTGGGGTTGTTTGCTTTACTTTTTGTGCTTTTGGTAGCCCTTTCACTGTTCACTTTGATGAGCGGCAAATACCCTTTAAGCCTGGCTGAGTTATGGCATAGTTTCGTGACCGCCGGCCGTGAGGGTAGCAACGCTGATGTGGTGTTATGGAATTTACGCCTGCCGCGTTTGTCGGCTGCGATACTGGTGGGTGCTGCGCTAGCGGTTGCCGGTGCCAGTTATCAGTCTATGTTTCGTAATCCTTTGGTGTCACCGGATATTTTAGGCGTCTCTGCTGGGGCGAGTTTGGGGGCGGTGCTGGCCATTTTTCTGTCCTTGCCTTTGGCCACGGTGCAATTATTTGCGTTTATTGGCGGTTTGATCGCAGTGGCTGTGGTTTATTTGATTTCGCTTAGCAGTCGCCGTCATTATGATCCTGTGTTATTACTGGTGTTAGCCGGCATTGCTGTAGGGAGTTTACTAGGCGCAGGTATTTCTTTACTTAAGATATTGGCCGATCCTTATTCGCAGTTAGCTACCATTACCTTTTGGCTGCTAGGTGGTTTAAATGCGGTGTCGAGCGAGGAGTTGTTGTGGGCCTCACCCTTGATGGTTGTGGCGCTGATCCCCTTATTTTTACTACGTTGGCGCATTAATTTACTCAGTTTGTCCGAGATGGAAGCACAAGCTTTGGGGCTGAATGTGGCTTTATTGCGGGTGTTGGTGATTGTATGTGCGACCTTGCTGACGGCCGCTGCGGTGTCCTTTACCGGTATTATTGCTTGGGTTGGTCTGGTTATACCGCATATTGCGCGCTTGATCGTTGGTCCCGAGTTCTCGCGATTGATGCCAACCTCCTTGATGATAGGGGCGATTTTTTTAGTTTTAACGGATAATGTGGCACGAAATGCGGCAGCGATTGAATTGCCCTTAGGTGTGCTGACAGCCTTAATCGGCGCGCCTTTTTTTCTTTATTTGTTATTAAAGAGACGCACTGATGGCTAAGCAAGCAAGTATTTTAAGCGTACGTGATTTGGCCATTGGTTATGCCAATAAACGGGTTGCCGAGGGGATTAGTTTTGAACTAGAGGCGGGGCAGGTGCTGTGTTTATTAGGTCCCAACGGCAGCGGTAAATCCACTTTATTAAAAACGGTATTAGCGCTGTTACCGAGTCTGGGTGGTTCGGTGCAGTTATTGGCAAAGGATGTGGCACAATGGCGTCGTCGTGAGATAGCTCAAACGCTGGCCTTTGTGCCGCAACAAAGTAGTATGAGCTTTTCCTTTAGTGCCTTGGATATGGTGTTGATGGGGCGTAGTGCCTATGTTGATTTTTTTTCTTCGCCCTCCAAAGCCGATCGGGAAATAGCAGCACAGTCATTGGAACGTCTGGGCATTAGTCATTTGGCCGAGCGCTTATTTCCGCAAATGAGCGGGGGTGAGCAACAATTGGTGTTGTTGGCACGCGCCTTGGCACAACAACCGCAGGCCTTGATCTTGGATGAACCAACGGCCAGTTTGGATTTTGCTAATCAGATTTTGGTGTTGGAGCAAATTCAGCAACTCAGGCAACAGGGCTTAGCGATTTTGCTTTGTACGCATCAACCAGAGCATGCGGCGCGCGTGGCGGATACGGCTTTGCTGCTAGCGGCTGGACGTCCTTTTGCCTTGGGACGCAGTGAAGATGTGTTAAGCGTAGAAAATTTGGCTGCTGTGTACGGTTTAGAATCGGCACAAGTGCGTGATTATTTGCAATCAAGGCTGTTTAAAGAGCCAGTCCTCGCGCCATAACGGGCGCCTTCTCGTGCTTGAGTACATCCTTAACTAGGGCAAGACCGCAGCCTCACCCTAGTCAAACTGGTGCTGAGCAATCGCTAGGTTTTAGATAATGCCGTCTTTTTTCCAGTGCGCAATTTCTGCGCTATCAAAAAAGGTCTTTAGCACCTCTTCCGTATGCTGCCCTAAGCGAGGTGGTGGGCTTTGATACTGCACCGGTGTATCGGAAAGTTTAATCGGATTGCCTAAGACGCGCACTGGGCTATTTTCAAATGAGACTGTCATCTCACGAGCCACGGCTTGCGGCAATTGCAGGGCCTCATCAATGGTATTGATGGCACCGCAAGGCACGCCTGCCGCTTCAAATAGGCGAATCCATTCATCTCGTGATTTGCTTAAAAACACATGCTGCATCAAGGGAATCAACTCCTTGCGGTGTTGAACGCGCAGCGGATTGGTGGCAAAACGCGCATCTTGATCCCACGCTTCAGACATCACTTGGCAGACCGCGGCAAATTGCTTGTCATTGCCACAAGCTAAGACCATATGCTGTTGATTGGCCACTTCAAATACTTGATAAGGCACAATGCTTTGATGGGCATTGCCCAAGCGCTGAGGCGTTTTGCCATTGGCGAGGTAGTTTTGACCGATATTTGCTGTCATCGCCAAGGCGCTGTCTAGTAATGACACATCAACCTGTTGACCGCATCCGCTTTGTTCGCGTGCACGTAAGGCGGCTAAAATCCCGATGCTAAGCTGTAAGCCGGTAAATAAATCCACCACCGCCACGCCTACCTTATGCGGCATGCCGTCGGCCGGACCAGTAATGCTCATTAAGCCGGATAAAGCTTGAATAATATAGTCATAGCCAGGCTTATGGGCATCGGGGCCGTATTGTCCAAAACCGGTTAAGGAAGCGTAAATCAGTCGCGGATTGACGGCTTTGAGCGATTCATAGTCTAAGCCATATTTTTTTAAGCCGCCGACCTTGAAGTTTTCTACCAGAATATCGGCTTCTTGGGCCAGACGACGTATTATTGCCTGACCTTCGGGGCGACTCATATCAATGGTGAGGGATTTTTTATTACGATTAACCGTGGCAAAGTAGGCCGAAGTGCCATCTTCAAAGGTGGGCGGTGTCCATTGGCGAGTTTCATCACCCTGAACGGGTCGCTCGATCTTTAGGACCTCAGCCCCCAAATCAGCCAGAATTTGTGTGCAGCCAGGTGCAGCCAGTACCCGTGATAAATCAAGCACTTTGATGCCAGCAAGGGCGGACGTCGTCATAATTTACTCTTAAGATAATCAACCATGCGGTAGTATAAGCTGCGCTCCTGCGCTTGCCCGCGTGTTAATCACAGCCAGGGCAGGCACAGGGACGCATAGGAGGTAGTGATTATCGCGCCGCAAAGGCTTGAATGCCTGTTTGGGCACGTCCAAGAATCAGCGCATGCACATCATGCGTACCCTCGTAGGTATTAACGGCTTCTAGGTTCATCACATGACGGATAACATGGAACTCATCGGACACACCGTTACCACCGTGCATATCACGGGCGATACGAGCGATATCTAAGGCCTTACCGCAGTTATTACGCTTGATGAGGGAAATCATTTCTGGGGCAGCACGGTTTTCATCCATCAAACGGCCCACGCGTAAAGCGGCCTGTAGCCCTAAGCTGATTTCCGTCTGCATATTGGCTAGTTTTAATTGGAATAGCTGAGTAGCCGCTAAAGGACGGTCGAATTGTTTGCGGTCTAAACTATATTGGCGGGCGGCATGCCAGCAGAATTCGGCGGCACCCATGGCGCCCCAAGCAATACCGTAGCGAGCTTTATTTAAGCAGCCGAAAGGACCTTTAAGGCCACGGATATCGGGGAATGCATTTTCTTCTGGGACAAAGACATTGTCCATCACGATTTCACCAGTAATGGAAGCGCGGAGGGAGAATTTGCCCTCAATTTTAGGCGCAGATAGGCCCTGCATGCCTTTTTCAAGGATAAAGCCGCGAATCTCGCCGGCATCGTCTTTAGCCCAAACTACGAAAACATCAGCCACTGGGCTATTGGTAATCCACATTTTATTGCCAGTTAGCGAGTAACCGCCCTCAACCTTGCGGGCGCGGGTTTTCATGGAAGCGGGGTCGGAACCTGCATCGGGTTCAGTTAAACCGAAGCAGCCGATATACTCACCGCTGGCTAATTTAGGTAGGAATTTTTGCTTTTGCTCCTCAGTACCATAAGCCCAGATTGGGTGCATCACTAAGCTGGACTGTACACTCATAGCCGAACGATAACCGGAGTCTACACGCTCTACTGCACGAGCAATAAGGCCATAAGAAACATGTGACATACCGGCACAACCGTAACCGTCAATGGTTGCGCCTAATAGTCCCAACTCACCCATGCGCTTCATCAGCTCGGTATCAAAATGCTCATTGCGATTCGCCTCAAGAATACCGGGCATTAATACTTCCTGACAGAAGGTCTCTGCGCTCTCGGCGACCATACGCTCTTCTTCAGTAAGCTGCTCATCTAGTAAAAAAGGGTCTTCCCATTTAAAAGGTGCTCGTGACATAGTGTTAACTCTCCTCAGCCGGTTTAAAAAAATATAGTTTCGCTGTGCGAAATTAATGATATACTTAGCGGAACATTAGGCTTAAATTTACTCTTTTTAAATGGTTTTGTAAAGTGTTAGATGAGTTATTAGCAACGATTGCGCAGAGCGAAGCGGAGCAGGACCGTCAGTTTATTACCTCCTTGGCACGTGGACTGGCGGTGTTATATGCCTTGCGTTTTTATAGCCATGGTATTTCGCATCAACAAATCACGGAGATGACGCAATTACCTAAGGCCACCGTCAGTCGTATATTGAATACCCTGATTAAAATGCGCTTTCTACGTAAGCATCCGGTGACCGGTTTATATGTGAGTGATATACGCCTACGTGAGTTAGGCGCCTTTGCGCTCCATAGCGATCATTTGGTGCGTGATGCTAAGCCCTTATTAATGGCGTTTGCGGAAAAGTACGAGGTCTCGGTGAGTCTGGCGGTTGAAGAGAGTGGGGAGATGCTTTACCTGGAAAGTATTCGTTCGCCTGCGCGACTGGCTGTACAGTTGACGGTGGGATCGACGGTGCCGCTGATTGATACCGCCATTGGACGGGTTTATTATTGTGCCTTAACTGAAGCGCAACGGATACTGTTGGAGGCGAGTCATTTACGCCCCTTGTTAGCGCAGGATTATGGTCCTAAAAAAGCGCTCTTAGAACGACAAATGGAAGTGTATCAGCAGTATGGCTTTTGTTATTCGGTGGGCGAGTTTTCGCATGATATTACGGCCATTGCGATCCCCGTGCGTAATGATGCCGCAAAAAATGGTTTGTATGCGCTCAATGCGAGTGTGCCCTCATCGCGCCTTGATTTGAGGCAGTTAATTGAGCAGGTAGCTGAGCCACTTAAGGCCTTGGGTGCGGCATTGGAGCAATTATAATGCAAGGCGATTATAAAAAACGTAGTCCTTATCGTGGTCAACGCACTCGCCAGTCACAGCGCTCACAGCAAACACCAAGATTGATTCTTTTTAATAAGCCCTACGATGTGCTCACGCAGTTTACGGATGAGGCGGGACGTCGCACCTTAAAGGACTATATTCCGATTCAGCAGGTGTACGCTGCCGGTCGATTGGATAGAAATAGCGAAGGCTTATTATTGCTAACAAATGACGGCAGTTTGCAGGCTCGTATCGCGGAACCGAAATACGGTATGCAAAAGACCTATTGGGCGCAAGTAGAGGGTGAGCCGACAGCAGCGCAGTTAGAGTCGTTGCGTCAGGGGGTGATGTTAAAGGACGGTATGACTTTGCCCGCTCAAGTGGAATTAATCGCAGCGCCAGATATATGGTCGCGGCAACCACCGATACGCTATCGAGCCACTATCCCGACCGCCTGGTTGGCATTGACGATTACAGAGGGGAAAAATAGACAGGTGCGCCGTATGACAGCGGCGGTGGGGCTGCCGACCTTGCGTTTGGTGCGAGTGCGAATTGGTCCTTGGTCTTTAGGTGATTTACAGCCAGGGCAGTGGAAAGAAGTCGCCCCTAAGATTTGATGGATAAGGTACTATCCCTCTCAAGATTAGTGCCAATAGAGCACCTCCTAAGCCTGCAACTGCTGAAACATGTAAAGTGCAAGCTTTTGGCTCAGGTTATACTACTGGGTGAGAAGGCTGAAGCTATGCCTACAGCGAGGGTCAGCATGAGAGTTTTCCTATACATGGTGAGTGCGGTGAAGCATTGTGAACAAGTATTAAATCAGCCAACACAAGCGAGCAATCAATGCCTGTTAACTATAAGCAGGCTGCTCGCTGTACTTTGCCTAAGCCTGCTACTTCTGTTAACACCGGTGATTGCACAAGCTGCGAGTGTTCAACAGCCGCCCACCTCTGTTGCCAATCAGTCCCAGTCAGCGCATGATTTAGCGCAGAAGCCATTGATACGCATTGCGGCGCAAAGCTATTTGGGCACCGAGCATACCTTAGAAGAGTGGCGCTTTATGTTGGACTGGTTGCGTCAGGACTTGCCTCAGTATCAGTTTGAATTGATTGCGGTGGAGCATGATGAGCTGATTAGCTTGGTGCGCCATCAAGCGGTGGACTATGTGATAAGCAATCCCGGGCTGTATTCCGAATTGCACTATGACTATGGCATTAATAATATGCTCGTGCAAGTTTATGCCGCCAAGCCATTATCGCCTTATAGTTTGGGTTCGGTATTGATTAAACGGCGTGATAACCACGCTATTCAGCGCTTTGAGGATTTGCCCGGTCACAGTATGGCGATTGTGAGTAATGAGGCCTTTGGTGGTTATCGTATGATCTTGCGTGAGCTTCGCGCACGCGGCGTTAATCCTGAAAAGCAAATGCAATTACAGACTGTGGGCTTTCCCATGAGCCGTGTGCTGGAGGCGGTGGCAAATGGTCAAGCCGACACGGGCGTGCTGCGTGCTTGCGTGTTGGAAAATATGCCTGATTGGCAGAGCCGCTTTGAGGTGCTTGAGCCAGTGGCAAATAGCGATTTTCCTTGCCTGGTGAGCACTCGCCTCTATCCTGGCTGGGTATTTTCTGGTGT
Organism: Oligella sp. HMSC05A10; assembly: GCF_001808335.1. Lineage (NCBI taxonomy): Bacteria > Pseudomonadati > Pseudomonadota > Betaproteobacteria > Burkholderiales > Alcaligenaceae > Oligella > Oligella sp. HMSC05A10. The sequence continues at coordinate 34,033 of NZ_KV792894.1, forward strand.
GAAAAATGAGCAACTGGAGCAGCATCGTGAGTTACTGCGCAGCTTGTTAGATGCCCCGCCGTATGATGGTGGTAGCGGTGCCATGTTGTGGTCGGTTTTGGGCAATGCGCTTGACCTCTTTGATTTGTTTAAAGAGCTGGAATTGGTGTTTTATCAACCCACTGAGGTTCCACTATTCGACTATTTTAAGCGCTATTGGTGGCTCTTAGCAGCGCTTTTAGTGTTAATTGCTTGCGGTGGTTTGTATACCGCGCGGGTACGTTATTTGGTCAGTAAACGAACCGCTGCCTTAGAGCACGCGTTGGAATATCAAAAGGCCTTACAAGACCGTATTAATGAGGTGCAGGCACAGTCCAATCACCAAGCAAAATTGGTGATTTTGGGGGAAATGTCCGGAACCTTGGCGCATGAATTGAATCAGCCTTTGGCGACCATCGGCAATTACTCGCGCAGTCTGTTACGCCGTTTGGATAAGCAGCGATTAAGTGAGGACGATTTACGCTTGGCCACCAATGAAATTATCGAGCAAACTGAACGGGCGTCGAATATCATTCAGGGCGTGCGTTCCTTTGCCCGTAAACGACCGATGCGTTTAGAAAAGCTGCCGATTCGTCAGGTATGTGAGGAGGCGGTGCAGTTATTTAGTGGTATGCTGTCCATGCCGCCTGATGTCCTGATAATTGACCATTTGGCGCCCGATAAGCGCTTGACCGTGGATCCGGTGCAAATTCAACAAGCCTTAATTAATCTCTTAAAAAATGGCTATGATGCGATGGTTGAAGCGAAGGTCGAGCAGTCGATGATGTACCTACACCTCTGGCAAACGGAGCATCAAGTACATCTTACGGTACAGGATAATGGTCCAGGCTTAAGCGCTGAAGCCTATGACAATCTATTTGAAACCTTTTACACTAGTAAGGCTGAGGGTTTGGGTCTGGGCGTGTCGGTTTGTAGAACCATTGCCGAGGCCCATGGCGGTAAGTTGGAGGTCGATTTAGCGCCCCCTGCTGATCATTTGTCGGGGCACGCTGGGATGGCATTAAATGGCGCAATTTTCACCTTAAGTTTGCCTGATCAGTAATTTGTCGTTATCCTTAATTATTCATTACACGCATTATTAGGACCACCATGGACGCCATAGATACGAATCTAGTTTTTGTCATTGATGATGACGATGCCTTTCGTCGTTCCTTGGTTTTTTTATTAGAGGATTTGGACTGGCGCGTCGAAGCATTTGCCTCGGCGGCTGAGTTTTTAGAGGTCTATCCCGAACCGGTCGCGGAGGCGGGTTGTATCTTATTGGATATTCGTATGCCCTTGATGAGCGGTATGGAATTACAGCTTAAGTTAAATGAGCTGGGTTGGATTACGCCGATCATTTTTCTGACGGGTCATGGTGATATTGAAATGGCCGTGCAAGCCATGAAGTTAGGTGCATATGGTTTTTTAAGTAAGCCCTTTAAAGACCAAGTGCTGTTAGATGAGGTGGCGGCAGCGGTGCGTTTTGCTCAGCAAACGAGGGAAAATCTACAACGTCAGCAGGAGGCCGAAGAGATTTTGGCGCGCTTATCGCCGCGCGAAAAGCAGGTGGCCAATTTACTTGCCCGTGGTCAATCCAATCGCTTAATTGCGCAGCAATTAGATATTAGCGAAAAAACGGTGCATATTCATCGTCAAAATGTGATGGAAAAGGCGGAGATCAGCAGTGCCGCAGAACTAGCTCATTTGATGCTAAAGGCCGATCCCCACAGCTTAGATTAAAAAACCTCGCTCACCCATGGGGTAAGCGAGGCGCTTTATCCAATCGTCAGCAATCGACCTAGCGACGTGAGTCGATCATGATTTGATTGACCTTATCAAAGGTTTGTAGCATCGTGGCCGATGGTTTTTTGTCGATTAAGCTCATGACGATCGCAGCTAAACCGCACAAGATAAAGCCCGGTACGATTTCATAGAGTTGACTGTCAACATAGTTTTTCCATAGCAACACGGTGGCTGCACCGACAATCATACCGATTAAGGCACCCTTAGCCGTTAGACGCGACCAGAAGACGGAGAGGATCACAATCGGACCGAAAGCGGCACCGAAACCAGCCCACGCATAGCTCACCATGCCTAGCACCTTGCTGTTTGGATCTCTGGCGAGGTAGATAGCAACTAAGGCCACTGCTAACACCATAAAGCGACCGAACCAGACCAATTCTTTTTGGCTAGCGCCCGGACGAATAAAGGGCTTATAAATGTCTTGGGTCAGCGAGCTAGAGCATACTAATAATTGCGCTGATAAGGTACTCATCACCGCTGCTAAAATCGCTGCTAGTAGTAGACCCGCAATTAAAGGGTGGAACAGCAGTACGGAGAACTCAATAAAGACACGCTCAGGATTCTCTAAGACACGGTTAGCAGCGGCCAAGGTAGCCTCATCCGTGATGGTCTCGACTGGCGAGAAGTAAGCAATACCGAAAAAGCCCACGGCGACGGCACCCGCTAAGCACAAAATCATCCATGTGATACTGATGCGACGCGCTGCCGGAATGCTTTTAATGGATTCAGCGGCCATAAAGCGCGCTAAGATATGCGGTTGACCGAAGTAGCCTAAACCCCATGCTAAAGAGGAGATGATGCCGATGGCGCTAACCCCTGAGAACATGCTTAAGCTATTGGGGTTAAAGTCCAAGCTGATGCTTGAAGCCGCTTCAACACCACCCACTTGATTCAGCACGATGATTGGCGTTAGCACTAAGGCGGTAAACATCATGGAGGCTTGCACTGCATCGGTCCAGCTGACGGCTAAGAAACCGCCGATAAAAACGTAGGCAATGGTAAATAACGCACCTAAGAGCATGGCGGTGTTGTAATCCCAGCCGAACATACTCTCAAAGAGGCGTGCCGAAGCGACCACACCGGAGGCACAATAGAGCGTAAAGAATAGCAAAATCACAATGGACGATACAATGCGTAGCAAGTTGCTACGGTCCTCAAAGCGATTAGCAAAATAGTCCGATAGGGTGAGGGCATTGCCCGCTGTTTCGGTGTAGGCACGCAAACGACCAGCAACGAGTAACCAGTTAATATAAGCACCGATGGTTAAGCCGATGGCAATCCACGAAGCGGAAATACCGGCTGTAAATACCTCACCTGGTAAACCCATCAACAGCCAACCACTCATATCGGAAGCGCCGGCTGCTAATGCCACCACAAAAGGACCTAGACTGCGGCCGCCTAAGATATAGTCGGATAAGTCCTTAGTCGAACGGTAGCCTAAATAACCGATTAGTACCATCCCGATAATATAAATCGAGAAGACGATAATAATCGATGAGCTCACTGCACCATGCATATCAATCTCCTTTGCATATTGGAAAAAAGTGAAAGTGTGTTTATTTAAAAGTATTTATTTAAAATAATCAAGCCTTATCGGGCTTGAAATCCGTGCTTTCAGCAATTGCGCACAACATGTTTCAAGCCCTCACTGCCTGCTCTCAGATTAAATCATGGTCATTAGGGTGGCGTTACCTCCTGCTGCGGCCGTGTTAATGCTTAGAGAGCGCTCAACGCAGAGCCTTTCGGCACGGTACAGTTGCCCCGCTTTCAGGGCTTCGCTACTCAGTGCTTGCGGTTGAATAATGGCTGCCTCATAATTGGCTAAGGCCTGTGCTAAAGGCTTTAAGCGGTCACTGTCACCTTCAAATAAGGCCGCATCCAGTGGCTTCGCCTGATCCTTGAGTAATGGCTCTAAGGCGGGCTGTAGCTCAACATAGGCTTGAACTTCCGGCGGTAATTGTGCTCGTAAATTCTGACTATCTAAGGCTGCCTCCGTCACAAAGACGGCCTGATTACCCCCCGCTAGGCACGCAGCCAATTGCACTTTAAAACCTAATGCCGTGCTTGGCATACATAGCACACGACCGCGTGGTAATAAGCGGTAAATATTACGCTCACCAGTAGGGCCGGGTAGCGTTTGACTATAGCCCAGGGTCTGCTGATTTAAAGTTTTTTCCACTAGGGCGGCTTCCTCGGCCTCAGCGTGCGTCTTAATCCACTCGCGATAATGTTGAATCGCATTGAATGCCGCCGCATCCCTGGTTTCCTCGTTGAATGCATCAGGATCCAGGGTTAAGGCTGGGCTTTGTTGTACTAAACGATGTAGGTAGAGCGGTCCACCTGCTTTCGGGCCTGTACCAGACAGCCCTTGACCACCAAAGGGCTGTACGCCCACCACCGCACCGACAATATTGCGGTTCACATAGACATTACCTGCTTTGATTTGTGCAGTTAGTTTATCAATGCTTTCATCAATACGTGAATGCACGCCAAAGGTCAGACCGTAGCCGCTGGCATTAATCTGCGTCATTAAGTCATTTAACTGCTCGCGACGGTAGCGCACAATATGCAGCACGGGACCGAAGACTTCGCGCTCCAAATCGCCTGCCTGATTGATTTCAATGATGGTGGGCGGAATAAAGGTGCCGTGATTTGTGTGCGCAGGGCGAGGCAACTGTTCAACCTTAAAGCCTTTGCTTCGCATTGATTCAATATAATCGGCGATGTTCTTTTGTGCTTCCGCATCAATGACTGGCCCCACATCAGTGCGTAAGCGGTCAGGGTTGCCTAAGCATAATTCCTTCATGGCCCCTTTGATCATGGTGATAATGGCTTCTGCCACATCCTCCTGCACACATAATAAGCGTAAGGCGGAGCAGCGTTGACCGGCCGAGTCAAAGGCCGAATTAATCACGTCGGCAGTCACTTGTTCAGCCAAGGCAGAGGAATCCACAATCATGGCGTTAAGACCACCGGTTTCGGCAATCAAAGGAATCGGCTGACCCGCTGCATTTAAACGCTGTGATAGGGTGTCGGCAATGGCTTTGGCAACCGCCGTGGAGCCCGTAAAGAGCACCCCCTGGATACGTGCATCTGCCACTAGCGCAGCCCCCACATCCCCCTCACCAGGTAGTAGTTGTAGCGCTGCTTCCGGCACGCCTGCTTGATGTAGTAACTTCACCGCATAATAAGCAATTAAGGGTGTTTGTTCTGCTGGCTTGGCAAGCACCACATTACCGGCTGCCAAGGCCGCACTGATTTGCCCCAAGAAAATGGCTAGGGGGAAATTCCACGGGCTAATGCATAGCACAGGGCCTAAGGGTGGATGGGTGTCGATTTCAAAGTTTTCTGCCACTTGGCGTGCATAGTAACGTAGAAAATCCACCGCTTCACGTAGTTCGGCAATGGCATTGGGGTAGCTTTTGCCCGCTTCACGTACCGCTAGCGCAATAAAATCCGAACTTTCATGTTCTAGTAAATCGGCTGCTTTAAGTAGATAGTCGGCACGTTCCTGGGCTGGTGTGACTGCCCAAATCGCTTGTTCCTGCTCGGCACGTGCTAAGGCAGCAGCGATTTCCTCCGCATTACTAAATACGGCTTGACCAATGATATCGCGCTGATCGGCCGGATTAATAATATCGATTAATCGTGCTTGCGCCGCCGCTGGCCATGTTTCACTGTCTTCACCATGCTTAAAGCTTGCTGGTAGGGCTAAGCGATGTTTTAGGGCGCTCGCTAATAAACCCGCCGATAGTGAGGCTAAGCGATGCTCATTGGATAGATCTAAGCCGAGGGAATTTAATCGATCCTCACCTTGGCTTTGATAGAGCTTGCGCGGCTCCGGAATCATTGGATGGGCTGAGCCTAACGGTTCAATGGCACGAGCGACATCAACCGGGTTGGCAATTAAGCCGTCAATAGCGATCTCTTTATTGGCAATTTGGTTAACAAAGGATGAGTTAGCGCCATTTTCCAATAAACGACGCACCAAATAAGCCAGTAGCGTTTCGTGAGAACCAACGGGGGCGTAGATACGGCAAGGACGATTGAGCTTGCCGGCACTGCTGGCGCCCACGACCTCCTCGTATAGCGGTTCACCCATACCATGTAAACATTGGAACTCAAACTGCCCCTGATAGTAGTTATTGCCCGCCATATGGTAGATGGAGGCCACGGTTTGTGCATTATGCGTGGCAAATTGCGGGAAAATAAATTCTGGGGCATCTAATAGCTTACGTGCGCAGGCGAGATAGCACACATCGGTATGCACTTTGCGCGTATAGACTGGGTAACCCTCCAAACCGTCAACTTGCGCTCGTTTGATTTCGCTATCCCAGTAAGCGCCTTTGACCAAGCGGATCATCAGTCTGCGCTTAGTGCGGCGTGCCAGATCAATAACGTAATCAATTACAAACGGCGCGCGTTTTTGATAGGCTTGAATCACAAAGCCAATGCCATTCCAGCCACTAAGTGCCGGCTCATGGCAGAGACGCTCTAAGAGGTCAAGCGAGAGCTCTAAGCGATCGGCTTCTTCGGCATCAATATTAATGCCGATATCGTAGCGATGCGCTAACAGGGTTAAGTCGCGTAAGCGTGGATACAGCTCTGTCATCACGGTATCGTAGCGTGAACGCGAGTAGCGCGGGTGCAGAGCGGAGAGTTTAATGGAAATGCCCGGTCCCTGATAAATACCCAAGCCGGCGGCACTTTTACCGATGGCGTGAATCGCTTGCTCATAGGCGGCGTAGTAGTTTAAGGCATCGGCATCCGTCATCGCTGCTTCGCCCAGCATATCGTAGGAGTAGTTAAAGCCTTTATTAACCCATTTGCGACTGTTGGCGAGGGCGTTGGCGATGGTTTGACCGCAGACAAAATGCTCTCCCATCAGTCGCATCGCTCGATCTACCCCTTGGCGAATTAAAGGCTCACCGCCTTTGGCGATGAGACGGCTGAGGGCAGATGACATCCGCTTTTCACTGTTGGTGGAGACAAGTTTGCCAGTGATCATTAGACCCCAGGTTGCGGCATTTACAAATAAAGAACCGGAGCTGAGGTGCGATTGCCAGTCACCACGGCTGATTTTGTCGCGAATCAAGGCGTCACGGCTTTCTTTATCTGGGATGCGCAACAAGGCTTCGGCTAAGCACATTAAGGCGACGCCTTCTTGGCTGGACAGAGAGTACTCATGAATTAAACCATCGACGCCACTGCCGATGCGCTTATTGCGTAGGGCATCAACCAGTTTGCGGGCAGTTTGTAAAATGGCATTTTTTTGTTCGCCGGGATCGGCCAAGGCCAATAACATCGGTAGACATTCTGGCTCGCTACGACGATAGGCGGCAGTAATGGCGGCACGCAAAACCGATTGGGCGGCGATGTTTTGTGCAAAATGTAAAAAGGGCTGACGCTGCTCCTCATTGCTCGGGCTAAGACCGGCCTCTTCTAAATCCGCTAGGCTGACAGCCTCTGAGGCTAAGGCATGTTGCAGGGAGGCGGGTAGACGTCCGGCCTCAATTTCCTCCAACATGGAATAAATGGATTGCTTAATAAACCAATGCTGGGTACGACCGATGCGTTCGGCGGCCTCACGGATACGCTCTTTTAAAACGGGGTCAACCTTGACGCCCAAGGTGGTGGCACTCATCACATTCTCCTAAGGTGGGTTGCAAACGGCGTAAAAAAGGTGCAACCTTTTATACTTTGCGGTTGTTTTATATAGCTTTTGCCATATTTGAACAATCAGGAATAACCCTTGATAGGATAAAAATAAGCGTAAAAATAATAGGATAGCTGGTGTTTATTAGGGGGGTAGGGGTGCAACCAGGGTGTTGGGCGAGCCTCTAACGCAGCTCCTGAGCAACCGCCTTAGGCTCTCAACGCACGCTAGGCCGTTGGTACTAGCAGTCAAAGCCTCGCAAGTCGCTGTTTAAGCAATTCTTAACTGCGCAAACTCTTTTTTCACCACGGCAGCAATGCTTTGCGCAACCACCCAGGAGGATTTAGGATTACTCGGTGCAGGGGTATTGCTGAGTTGCAGACGCATTTCGCCATATTCACTGCGGATCAAAATATGGTGTTGATTTTCTTGAATGTGAGGATCGACCACTACCCGCACCTGTGTTTGCTCCATGCCAATCCCGGCCAAGGCGAGGGTGGCGGCAACATTAAGATTTTGTGGGTAGCGTTTAGCGGCTTCAGCGGCCGAACCCTCAAACAGCGTTAAAGGCTCCTGCACCGATGCCGGTGCAATGCCTAATGCTACAAGCTCTGGCAACCACGCAGCCACCGGTTTATGTGATTCGTAAATAACCTGTAGCGCTGTTGCTCCTTGAATGGATTGGAGATAGTCTAAACCGGCAATGGCGCCAGCCGGCAGGAGAATACGGCGCTGAAACTGCTGCGCCACTTTAAGTAGCTCGGCGTACAAATCCGTATCGGCCAAGGCGCCAATGGAGCTGATTAACACATCGGCGCCGGCACTTAAACAGGCAGGCACATATTGGGCCACCGCTGCCTGTCCCGCTGCTTCAATCACTAAGTCTGGCTTAAATGACCAAAGCCGTGCCGGCTCCTGCGTAACCTCGGCTGTCGTGGGTAGGTTTGCTAAGTCGGCATCACTGAGTGCTGAGCGCGTATGTACTAAGATGGCAATGTGATGCGTGTCTATCAATGCCTGCAATGCCTTTAAGACATCCTTGGCAATGGCGCCGTAGCCAATCACAGCAATACGTTTTATCATGACTTAATTAAATCCTCTAGCAATGCGACTACGACCGTCTCTCCCGCTCAATAGCAGGACTTAAAGTGAGCCGAACTGATCCTGTAAATAGTTAATAATATCTTGCGACTCGTACATCCACTGTACCGTGCCATCCTCATGCTCAATGCGTAAGCAAGGCACGGTGCGTTTACCGCCACCACTAATTAATGCTTGCTCGGCTTGCGGATCCTTATTCACATCATGCGTTTGTATCGCTAAATTCAACTTATGCATTTCACGGCGTACCTTAATGCAAAAAGGGCAGCCGTGAAACTGGTATAAGCACATCTTGGCGGTGCGTGCATTAACCTCTGCCTGCGCTTCTGCGCTGCGTTGTCGTGGTGTAGGTCGCGTCAGTTGGTCGACGCTGGCAAGGATACACCCTAAGCCGTTTCTAAGTGCTTTGGCTAACATGCGCTTTCTCCTGAATGCATTAATCAATCACACGCCCTGGATTCAGGGTGTTGTGCGGGTTAAGTAGTTTACGGATGAGCGACATTAACAGTAGCTCTTCACCGCTACGGCTATGGTGCAAAAATGGCTTTTTAATCACCCCAATACCATGTTCCGCAGTGACACTGCCATGATGTTTTTCAACGATTTCATAGACTAATTGCTCAACCGGAATATAGTCCTCCTCACGCATTTTACCCGTGGTAAGGTGTAAGTTACCGTCGCCCAAGTGGCCGAATAACTGACACTCTATCTGTGGGTAGGCAGCAGCAATAGCAGCCTCCGCCTCCTCGATAAACTTAGGCATATCTCGCAATGGGATGCCAATATCAAAGGCTACGTAGGGGGCACGCGCACGCATGGCCTCCGCAGCCGCATCACGTAATACCCATAGCGCTTTAGCCTGGGTCATATTTTGCGGAATAATGGCGTCATCAGCTAGGCCTGCTTCAATCGCGTGCTCTAAAAAGCGCTGGAATTTTTCTTCTAATTGCTCGTCATCAGCGCCTTCAATTTCAATTAAGATGTAATGCGCATAAGCGCCCTCAAAAGGTATCTCAGATTGTGTGACCTCGGCCGCGACCGAGATGTAGTTTTTCCACATAAGCTCAAAGCTAGAAAGCTCAGGCAGTTGAGCACGGGCGGCCTTTAATAAGTCCGTGACTTGCGTAAAACTGTCAGTGGCCAGGAGGGCGGAGTAGCGTCGTTGCGGTTTTGGAAAGAGTCGTAACATGACCTTGGTGATAATACCGTAGCGACCCTCTGTGCCGATAAAGAGGTGCTTTAAGTCTAAGCCTGTGTTATTTTTGATCAGGCGTCGCAACATATTGAGTACGGTACCATCAGGTAGCACGACCTCAATCCCCATCACTAAGTCACGTGTGGTGCCGTAGCGTAGCACGCGATTACCACCCGCATTGGTGCTAACATTGCCACCGATACGGCAGCTGCCGCGCGCACCCAGATCCAGTGGGAAGTACCAGTCTTTGGCCTCAACCAATTGGCATAGCTCCTCTAACACCATACCGGCCTCAACGCAGAGGGTGCCGCCAACCTCGTCGAACTCCACTACTTGATTCATTTGTCCCATATTGATGATGACTTCATCATCTTGCACCGTGGCGCCGCCGGCTAGACCGGTGAGGCCACCTTGCACCACTGCCTTAATGCCATACTCGGTGCAGGCGCGCATAATGGCGGCCACCTGCTCAGTGCTTTTAGGGCGAAATACAGCCAAGGGCTTGCCCGGCTTGATATCGGTAAAATCCGTTAAAAATTGGGTGTATAAACTTTCATCCTTAATCGGTTGTAGGGATGCGGTTGCTTGTAGGAATTGTTCCTGTGCTGTCATGGATGCGTTCCTTAAAAAAAATAGCGATGCGGGTATTTTACTCGCTCTAGCTTATAAATTAAACGCTATGCCGCTTCAACAAGAGCAGCATAACAAAGCTTTTTTACTATTGTACGTCAATTGATCTACATCAAGTGTTAGCGCTAATTTTTCTTAAAAAGCCCCAAAACTAGATGATTTCATCTAGTGAGGGTAAGAACTTCCGATAGGCAAAAAAATAGCCGACTCCTAGAATAAGCATATAAACAAAAGGAGTTAAAAATGAATACTCACGTCAACTGTAAACACCAAGTCGAAAAGTCGCGTCGTAGCTTTTTAAAGGGGATACCCGTGGTGACGGCGGGTGCCGTGGCAATGCCTAAGGTGGCAACCGCCTCCACCCCCGATGATGCGAGCAAATACTGGGCCATGTTAATCGATGTGCGTCGTTGCATCGGTTGCCAAGCCTGTACCATGACCTGTATTCAGGAAAATGCCGTGCCTGAGGGCAACTTCAGAACCATTGTTTCCTCCTACAGCGTCAAAATGTCGGATGATCCGACAGAACAACAGGCCGGCTCCTACGTTTTGCCGCGACTCTGTAATCATTGCGATAAGCCACCTTGCGTGCCAGTTTGTCCGGTCGGTGCAACCTATAAGCGTAAAGACGGTATTGTGGTGGTCGACAGCGACCGCTGTGTGGCCTGTGCCTACTGTGTACAAGCCTGTCCATACGATGCGCGCTTTATTAATCCCGTAACGCATAAAGCCGATAAATGCACCTTCTGTTTGCACCGCGTTGAAGCGGGCTTGTTACCTGGTTGCGTTGAAACCTGTGTGGGCGGCGCCCGTATCTTTGGTGATTTAAACGATCCTGAGAGTGAAATTCGCCAACGTATGGAAGAGCATAAGTCCGAACTTAAAGTGTTGAAACCGGAAATGTCAACGGAACCACGCGTTTACTACATTGGCTTAGACGATCGCTTTACCGACAAAATCGAGGGTGATAGCACCCTATGGAAGCCACGTAATCGTGGTGAAGCGGCTAAGGCTTAGGGCGTAGGAGAGAATCATGGAAGCACAAATTATTGAAACCTTAAACATCACCCACAAAGTGGGTTGGTTACCGTGGGCAGTGCAGTACTTCTTTTTAATTGGTATTTGCTATTGCTCATTCTTACTATCCCTACCGGGGGTTGTATTTAAAAAGCCTCAGTGGAAGGTGGCGTCTAACTATGCCCTGATTGTTATGCTCACCTGTGGCTTAATTGCACCCGTTGCGCTATTGGCTGACTTACACCAGCCGGGACGCTTTATGAACTTCTATTTGCATTTCCAAAAAACGTCATGGATGTCGTGGGGTTCGATTTTCTTGGTGTTCTATGTGGCGTGGATGGTAATTTACGGCTTTTTAGCCTTGCAGCCCCTACTCAAAGAATCCGCTGCAGCGAATCACCGTTACGCTAAATTGGCTGCTTGGGTGACGCTTAAAAAGCAACCTAAGGCGACTTGGCTTAAGGTAGCTGCCTTATTTGCTTTTATTGGCGCCATGTTAGTGATGGTGTACACCGGGATGGAGGTCGCGGTGATTAAATCACGCCCGATGTGGAATAACTTTGCGGTACCGGTGCAGTTTGTCTTAACCGCCATGGCGGGTGCTGCGGGTGCTGCCTTAATCCTAAACTTTTTTACTGCCAATCGCGGCGATAAAGCGGTGATGAATCCTTTGGTAAAGGTGATTTTCTGGGCCCAATTAGCGATGGTGGTGGTAGGCGGTATTTGGTTGCTCTTAGGCTTTAGCGGTCTAAGCCCGAAAATTGCTCAGGCCATGAGCTTAATTACCTTTATTAATCATTGGGAGCTATTTACCATCGTTGGCGTGCTGATTGTGTTTGCCACCTTATTAATGGCTTGGCGCTTCCCTGGTAATGGCTTGTTATTAGGCTTATTGACGGTGATTACGGTATGGATGTTCCGCTGGACCGTGTTTATGGGTGGTCAGGAAATTCCTAAAACCGGTGCTGGTTCTTATAGCTACACCCTACCGTGGGGTCCAGATGGTTTATTGGGGATTGTTGGCACCTTAGGTTTATGTGTCTTTGTGTATATCGTCTTAACTTCCCTCGTGCCTTTAAGACAGTTGGATTTAGAAGAGAATTAATCTAGGAGTACTATCATGAAATTAAAGCGTAGAGAAATGATTGCAGCCGGTGGTCTGGCGGCCGGTGCGCTGGGTTTTTCACAAACTCTTAGTCGTATGGCTCATGGGATGCTGGCAAAAAAAGATCCCAAAGAGGATAAGTTAAACGGTTATTCGCACGAGCCGGAGTATCGTGTGAATAAAGAGACTGGTGAGATCACGCTGAATCCGAAGCAGCAGGTTAGTTACACCACTTGCTTAGGCTGTACCACCATCTGTGGTGTGCGTGTGCGCATTGATAAGGAAACAGGTCGTGTGCTACGAGTGGGCGGTAACCCTTTCCATCCATTGGCAGCGGCCAATCACTTACCCTATGAAACCTCGGTTAAAGACAGCTTTATCGCTACCTCACAGCATCAGGAGTTAGGGCAACGAAATCGTGCCACGCTTTGCGGTCGTGGTAATGCGGTAAAAGAGCACCATAGCTCGCCATTCCGTGTATTGCAACCCCTCAAGCGTGTGGGTCCACGTAACTCAGGTAAATGGGAGCCCATCTCCTTTGAGCAATTAATTCGTGAAGTGGCCGAAGGCGGTGATTTGTTTGGTGAAGGTCATGTCAAAGGCTTTAAAGAATTACGCGATTTAAAAACGCCGATCAAAGCAGAGGCCCCAGAATTTGGTCCCATTGCGAATAAAGTGGGGGTTATCACCTCGGTCAACGATGGTCGTGAGGCCTTAATACGTCGCTTCTGGAACCAGTCATTCGGTACGCAAAACTTTGTGCGTCACGGTGCTTGGTGTGGTGGCTCTTGGCGTTCAGGTTCGGGTGCAGTGTTCGGGGATCACCGAGCCATGCCGCACGCTAAGCCGGATATGGAAAATGCGGAGTTTGTTATCTTTATTGGTACCGCGCCGGGTGCAACCGGTAACCCATTCCGTCGCACGGGTGAGTTAATTGCCAAAGCACGTACGGACGGTAAAATGGATTACGTCATCATTGACCCCGTGCTGAGTAATGCCGATAACCGCGCCGCCGGTGACCGTTCTAACTGGGTGCCAATTATCCCAGGTACGGATAGTGCCTTATTGATGGCGATGATGCGTTGGATTTTTGAAAATGACCGTCATAACAAGGACTATTTATCTTGTGCTAACCCTGAATATGCTGAGTCGCGTGGTTTTCCATCGTACTGTAGCGCTGCTTGGTTAGTGATTCAGGAGCCGAGCCATCCGCGTTACGGTAAGTATTTACGCGGTTCCGATATTGGCGTAGAGATTGAGGAAGAAAAGCGCTACGGTGATGATGACCCATATATTGTGCTCAATGAGCATAATGAATTTGAGTCGGCGATTAATCTAATGAGCCCAGCGCAATTAGAAGCGCCAGAGGGTTTATTATTAAACGGCAAAGATATCAAGCTAAAAACTGCCTTACAGCTACTCAAAGAATCCGCTATGCGCCAGACCATTGAGGAGGCGTCAGCCTATTGTGGTATTCCAGTACCAGTGATTGAAGGCTTGGCTGATGAGTTTACCTCACACGGCACCAATGCCAGTATTGTGGCGCACGGTGGCATGATGTCAGGTAATGGCTTCTACAATGCCTTTGCGGTGGTGACCTTAAATACGCTCATTGGTAACCTTAATACCAAGGGTGGTTTTGTGATGGGCGGTGGCGGCTTCCGTGATGCAAGTGCCGGTCCTCGTTATAACTTAGTTGATTTTGAGGGCAAGGTGCAGCCACGCGGTATTCCTATTGGTCGTAATGTACCGTTTGAGCGTACCAGCGAGTTTAAACGTCGTAAGGAAGCGGGTGAGCCTCTCTATCCGGCACCAACCCAGTGGTACCCTAATGCGCCGGGTTTAGGTACGGAGTGGTTTGCTTCCATTGCCAATGACTATCCATACAAATTGGATGCCTTGATCCTTTGGATGTGTAACCCGGTGTACGGTATTGCTGGTCTCAAGAAAAAGTTTGAAGAGCAGTTACTCGATCCGAAGAAAATTCCGTTGATTGTCTCAATCGATCCATTTATTAATGAGACAAACTGCTATGCCGACTACATTGTGCCGGATAGCTTGCTGTATGAAAGCTGGGGTTGGGTCTCGCCGTGGAACGGTGTGCCTACAAAAACCATGGCAGCACGTTGGCCTGTGGTCGAAGCCGCCGCAGCCAAAACACCGAGTGGTCAGCCGATTGCGGTGGAGAGCTTCCATATTGAGCTAGCTAAGTACATGGGCTTACCGGGCTTTGGTAAGGAGGGTTTAAAGGACGCTGATGGTAATCCGGTACCCTTAGAAACGGCTGAGGACTGGTACTTCCGTGGCGGGGCCAATATTGCGTATGCCGGCGGCAAGCCAGTGCCTGATGCGACTGATGAAGACTTGCTTTTCTCCGGCGTAGAGCGTATGCGCGCAGATTTAGAAAGCCGTTTAAAGCCAGAAGAGTGGCGTAAAATTGCTTATCTCTACACCCGCGGTGGACGCTTTGAAAATGCCGATCAAGCGCAGGATAAAAACAACCCTGAGTGGCAAAAGCATCGCTTTAGCAATGTACTGTGGATTTGGAATGAGAATGTCGGCAGCTCCAGAAACTACCTTAACGGCGAGCATAACTGGGGCACGGCACAGTTCCGTGAGCCGCACTTCTCTAACGGTACACCGATGCGTGAGATTTATAGCGAAGAGGATTGGCCATTATTATTGGTGAGCTTTAAATCGCAGTTGCTAAGTCCGTATACCATCGGTACCTCCTTGACGATTTTAAAGCCGGATAATCCGATGATTATTCACCCGGATGATGCCAAGCGCTTTGGTTTAACCACCGGTCAAGTGGCCAAGGTCTCAACTCCAGGCGGAGCGGTTGAAGGTACGATTATCGTGTACCCAGGCGTGATGCGCGGTTGTGTGGGCATTGAGCATGGTTTCGGTCACACTGAGTTGGGCGGTCGTGCGCACCAAATCGGTGATCACACCTGGCCTGATGCACCCTTTATTCGTGCCGGGGTCAATATTAACGATATTGGCTTAACCGATCCGACCCGCAACCATGAAAATATCTGGGTTGATAGTGTGTCCGGTGCGGTCGTGCGTAATGGCTTACCTGCCAAGGTGGAGCCTATCGCAGGCTAAGAGGATGCGGCAAGGAGGGTTACTCAAGGACCCTTAACAATAAGCTTGAGCTAGCAGCATGATGGCTCCCCCGCATCTTCTGCTAGGATGACCGACCAACTTCGTGTTAGTAAGTTGGTCGGTTATTTTTTGTGTGTTCGAGAGCGTAATGGCTTTGCTAAATTAATCCAAAAAATCGCAATAGGGTTAAGCTGACGGCCATGGTTGGCATGGCGCCGACTGTGGTGATGCCAATGATATTGGCAGCGGCAACGTCATTAGCTCCCATTGCTTTGGCCATAACATAGCTAGCGGCAGCGGCGGGAGAAGCGGTCATCAGTAGCATCACACCGAGCTCCATGCTACTCAAAGCAAAGACTAAGCCGACAATCACGGCTACGATGGGGGCGACAATTAAGCGACCCACACTAGACCACATGGCAATATCGCTTGCGCTGAAGATTTTTCTAAAATCTAGCGTTGCGCCCGCACAAATTAAGGCTAGGGGTAAGGCCAGACTCGACACATAACCGCCGGCTTCGGCAATGAGTGAAGGGATGGGCACATGCAGCCATTTACAAGCGAGCGACAATAGGATCCCGATAATTAATGGATTAGTGACGATTTGGCGAGCCATTAATAAGGGGTTGAATTTTTTGTTGCCAGTGGCTTTGCTGAGCGTAATCACGGCAAGCACATTAAGTAATAGCGTGAGCACACCACCAAAAATAGCGGCAATGGCAACACCGTTAGCGCCGTAGGCACTACTAACAAATGCTAAGCCAATAATCATCATATTGGCTCTAAATACACCCTGTACAAACACGCCATGATCGCGAGGCGCTTTAACCAGGCGACGTGCCACCAGCTCCGCACCTAGAAAGAGGCTCATGATCGTAACCACACCGGCTAGGATCAAATTAAGGTTTTCCAATAAGTCGGTATCGCTGCGATAAATACTAAAAAAGAGTAGTGCGGGCAGGGAATAATTAAACACGATTTTTGATGCTTGATCACAAAAGCGCTGATCAATTTGGTCGGAACGACGTAAATACCAACCCAACACCAATAATAAAATACTAGGTAGCGTGACGCCCACCGAGAAGAGCATCGCATCTAAAAACGATCCCGTCATAACACCGCCAAAGAAAAAATTAAAACATCATTTGAAACGTGAGCGATTTTGCGCACTTGCTCATTCTATCAGGCAACAATAAGCGACTAGCGGCGGCTTGTCGAAGGTAACAATTTAACACTAGGATATACTAGTGGTATTTTGATTGGAAAGAGAGAGTTCGATGATTATAAGTTTTAGTCGTTTTGTTCAAAAAACCTTTGCCCTGTGGGTTTTACTTTTTGCTGCGATTGCCTTTATAAATCCTACGCTATTTCGCTTCGTAGGACCCTATATTGCCTTGATTTTGGGGGTGATCATGTTCGGTATGGGCGTCACCATGACGGTTGATGATTTTAAAGGTGTTCTAAAGCAGCCGAAGTCTGTTCTGATAGCGACGGTAGCTCAGTACACCATCATGCCCTTATTAGCTTATGGGCTGTGCATTCTATTTCAACTACCGGCAGAAATAGCGGTTGGGGTGATTCTGGTGGGATGTTGCCCTGGGGGTACCTCGTCTAATGTGATGACTTATCTGGCACGTGGTAATACCGCTTTATCCGTCAGTACGACCGCAGTGTCTACCGTGCTATCCCCGCTCTTGACGCCAGCGATTTTCTTTTTGCTCGCAAGCGAATGGCTTGATATTAACGCAGTCGCTATGTTTAAAAGCATTTTACAAATTGTGCTGGTACCCATCGTCTTAGGTTTGATTGTGCGCTCTGTGTTGGGTAAAAAGGCCGCCTCCTATGGTGAGGTGATGCCTTTAGTGTCCGTCATCGGTATTGTGCTGATTGTCGCTTTTGTGGTGGGTGCCTCCAAAGATCGCATTATCGAATCGGGGCTGCTAATCTTTGCAGTGGTTGTTTTGCATAATGGCTTGGGTTATTTGATCGGCTTTATCGTAGCGAAAGTTTGCCGCCTAAATTATGCCGATCAGAAAGCGGTCTCGATTGAGGTTGGTATGCAAAACTCAGGCCTGGGTGTTGCTTTGGCGGGCGTGCATTTTGCGGCGAGTCCAGTAACGGCGGTGCCAAGTGCTATCTTTAGTTTTTGGCACAATATTTCAGGGCCTTTATTGGCAACCTATTGGGCTGGTAAAGGCAGTGCAGCAGACACTACGCCGAGCACCAAGTAATTGATACAAAACTGGGCGCCAAGTGCGCCCAGTGATCTTTAGGTAAAAAAATCGTTTTTTATCTTGTTTATCAACAATTGCCGTAAGACCCTTTCCTTTAGGTGGGTGATGTAAGGCAAGTAT
>NZ_KV792895.1:0-1005 GCF_001808335.1 Oligella sp. HMSC05A10
GCTCTTTAATATAATGACTGGCACTGCCCACGCTATCTTGACGATAACCCACAGTAACGGTATCTAACTGCAAGTCATCGCCGGCACCCAGGTAAGTAAGGCCATCGCGACCGCTATGACTGACAAGTGCTCCGGTCAAGATCATGTCCTTAGCAGCAGAGAGCAGTAACTGCGCCTCATCACCACTCACATGAATACTCGCTAAACGGTCAATACCCTGACGCTCACCACTGAAATGGCTGCCATTAGTACCCGCTACATCCGCCTGCGTATGGTAGGTGGTACTCTTAATATCCAACTGATTGCCCGCACGGATGCTTGCCAGCTCTTCTGCACTGACCGTGCTGCCCGCGAGCGTAATATCTCTATCAGCTACCAACTCGACGCGTTTAGCCTGAATGCGTGCAAACTCCTGATCAATGGTATCGGCTTTAATGCTGACAATTTCACGACCGGCCACTGTACCGCTATTAACAAAACCGTCTTTAACCTGCAGCTCCACTGTATTACCGGCAAGTAACGCCCCTGATTGTGCTAAGTCACCTTGACGAGGTTTCACATACACGCGAGGCACCAACACCTCTTGAGTAGTACCATTCGCCAAGGTCACGGTCTGACTTTCCAGCCAGACAATATCACTGGTTAAACGCGCTACTTGCGCTGCCGTTAATTCTATGCCCGGCGTTAAGCCCTGCGTCATCGCAAAGCTCACGCCCTGCTCCATCAAGGCTTTAAACTGTTCCTCATCGTTGTCATAACCATCTAAAAAGCGTTGACCTGTCAGCTGTAATATCTGCTCACGCAGTAAGCGCTGCTCATAGTAACCATCACCTAAGCGTTTTTGCATACGCGCCGGATCCTGATTGAGCGCTTGCAGCATATAATCACTGCTTAACCATTGACGCTGATTGGCAAAGGCAGGATCCGTTTCAACCAGGTAGCGTGTGCGAGTCGGATCCACACTGTATAAGCTACTTGTTGGTACTAAATACGATGGCGCTTGCG
>NZ_KV792896.1:0-640 GCF_001808335.1 Oligella sp. HMSC05A10
TGGGTACTGGGCTGAAAGTTTATAGCTTAGCAGCCTTAAAATCTGTTTCCTCTGGTGCAAGAGATTCTGTGGTATTAAATGAAGATTACAAGGTATCTAATCTTGCTTATGATTTGTCTATTGGTGTTGTAATAGATAAATTCGTTAAAAAAATTATTGAATCGTCTGAAGTGACAGGAGTTAGTAAGCGATATGTAGATATTAAAGGAGGAATTACGAATCATTTTTTAGGCGGTGGAGCTAGTGCTGCTATTGCTAATGAACTGGACTCAAAAGACTTCATTCTTGTTCCTAAAACTAATTGGCCAAACCTTTTACGGAGTAACGATGATTAAGTTTCGAGAAAAATTACCAGATGGATGGTCTCTTGGTATTTCAGGTTCAAGCAATAATATTGTCTATTTTAATAGTCTCTTAATATTAGGAATTGTTAAGCTACTAAAAATCCGTCAAACCGAATCATTGGCCTACGGTAGTTATATTTTAACTTTCTTATTAATTTTTATTGAGATATACATAATTAATTCTATTGCTTCAGGCACATTTGTTTTCTTTTATAAGAGAGTTTTTGTTTTATTTCTCCTGACTGTAGTGACTTTTTATTTTGGCAGAGCCTCTCTTCCTTATTGGAGTGAGACAG
>NZ_KV792896.1:660-952 GCF_001808335.1 Oligella sp. HMSC05A10
CCTCTCTTCCTTATTGGAGTGAGACAGAAGGTGAGGAAGCAGATTAAAGTTTTTACGATGGTAGTTTAAGCTTTAATCATCACAAAGGAAATAGGAAAGTACGTCGCCGTCAAAGCCGCCCCAGTCCTTGCCCATTACCTCTACGGCAAAGAAGCAGCTGACTTAAACGCCGATGAGAAAGCCACCATCTCCAGTATCACGAGTCTCGTGGGTGCGGGTGTGGGCGGTATCACTGGCACGGACTCGAGTATTGCGCAGGGTGCGCAGTCAGCGGGGACGGCGGTGGATAATA
>NZ_KV792897.1:0-47220 GCF_001808335.1 Oligella sp. HMSC05A10
CGGTCGGGCTTGGCCGTCTGGAAGCAGGAATCCCCTCCCTTTAGGGAGGGGAGGAAGTCATAATGAAGCTAAACTAAGAGGAGCATAGCATTTATGTCAGCAAAAAAACTTACGCATTTTAATGAAGACGGTCAAGCACATATGGTCGATGTCGGCACCAAAGACAGCAGCAAACGTCAAGCGGTGGCCGCTGGCGCCATTGTGATGAATCAGGTGGCTTATGATTTACTTGCCTCTGGTCAAAGTAAAAAGGGCGATATCTTAGGCATTGCCCGTATTGCGGCAATTCAGGCTGCTAAGCAAACAGCTCAGCTCATTCCTTTATGCCATCCCTTAGCCCTAACCCATATTAATGTAGATTTCCAGCTATTTCCCGAGGCCCGCAAAGCGAGCATTGAAGTGACGGTAGAAACCATTGGTAAAACAGGCGTGGAGATGGAAGCGCTGACCGCTGCGAGTGTCGGTTTACTCACGGTTTACGATATGTTAAAGGCGGTTGATAAAGGCATGGTCATTGAACAACTGCAGTTACTTAAAAAAAGTGGTGGTAAATCGGGTGATTACGTCCGACGAGCTGATTAGCTTTTTTTTAGGGTATCACTTAGCTTACATTTTTATCCACAAGGAGTATAATGTAGGCGTTATACGTGTTATACGCGAGCTTTATGTAATTGCTGCTCGCTAAGCAGCAATTATCTAAGTGTTTAATTTTTTTTAGGAGATATGTGATGGCGCTTCAATCACTGGATATTAAGCGTCGCTCAGCGACGTCGACAGTCACGCCACCACCTCAAGTTCGCAAGCCTGTGGTAGAAGTTGCTAAGCTGATTGACACGACTACCTGTATTGGCTGTAAAGCCTGTCAAGTTGCCTGTTCCGAGTGGAATGATTTACGCGATGAAGTCGGCACTAACGTCGGTGTCTATGACAACCCGGCTGACCTCACCCCAAAAAGTTGGACGGTGATGCGCTATAGCGAAACTGAGGAATTCGGTAAGCTTGAGTGGCTAATTCGTAAGGATGGCTGTATGCACTGTGCGGACCCAGGCTGTTTAAAGGCCTGTCCTTCGCCGGGTGCAATTATTCAATACGCTAACGGTATCGTGGATTTCCATCAGGAGAACTGCATTGGTTGTGGTTACTGTGTAGCCGGTTGCCCTTTCAATATTCCACGCGTTTCCAAAGAGGACAATAAGGCCTATAAGTGCTCTTTATGTTCTGATCGTGTTGCTGTCGGTCAGGAGCCCTCCTGTGTTAAGACCTGTCCTACGGGTGCCATTCGCTTCGGTTCCAAAGAGGCGATGAAGACATTTGCCGAGGACCGTATCCAGGATCTTAATCGTCGTGGCTTTAAAAACGCCGGTCTTTATGACCCTGATGGAGTAGGTGGTACGCATGTGATGTATGTTCTACATCACGCTGATAGGCCTGATTTATATAGTGGCTTACCTACTGATCCTAAGATCAGCTCAAGCGTTCAAATCTGGAAGGGCATCTTAAAGCCATTAGCCACCGTTGGTATTGCGGCAGCCGGTTTTCTAGGTTGGTTGCACTACATTACGATTGGTCCTAGCCGCACCGATGAGGATCGGGCTGAGGTAATCAATAAGGACGGTGATGTTCTACCTAGCGAAGAGGAGGCATAAGCATGACTCAGCATATTAAAATCAATGAACCCGTGATTCAGCGATACCGCAAGGTAGAGCGTGTTAATCACTGGGTTACTGCCGGCTGCTTTGTGTTACTGGCCATTTCAGGTTTAGCCTTTTTCTATCCTGCTTTCTTCTGGCTTACCGGTATTTTTGGTACACCGCAATTAGCTCGCATGTTACACCCATGGATTGGCGTGGTCATGTTTATTAGTTTCATGATCATGTTCTTCCGCTACTTCAGCCATAACTTTTTAAATAAAGAGGATGTGAAGTGGCTGACCTCGGTGGGTGATGTATTGCGCGGTCGAGCTGTCGGTGATGTTGGCAAGTACAACGCTGGTCAAAAGGCCATGTTCTGGTTAATGAGCAGCTGTATGCTAGTTTTGCTCATTACTGGTTTGTTAGCGTGGCATGCCTATTTTGGTCATGTGGTACCAATCCCAGTTAAGCGTATCGCTCTGTTGCTACATGCTGCTGCTGCCTTAGTATTAATTGCCGGTATTATTGTGCACGTGTATGCCGCTATTTGGGTTAGAGGCACGATTCGCGCCATGGTTGAAGGCGTAGTGTCTCAGGCTTGGGCGCGTACGCATCACCCCCGTTGGTATCGTGAGGTGATGGCCAAGCGTGATGAAAAGGCCAAAACCACTAATACCACGGTGTAGTTCATTTTTGCTTGATGAATCCTTTATCAAAAGCATCTGTCTGGCGTCTTGAGCAGGGTGTTATCACACCCACTCAAGACGTTCTTATTCAGGAGACCCCAGTATCACTCGTATACAATGGGGTCTCACATATTGTCTTGATGGCGACACCCGCCGACCTGGAGGCGCTAGCCTTAGGCTTTAGCTTAAGTGAGGGGATTATTAAACGTCCTTCACAGCTTTATGATGTGCAGCTCTACGAAACTGAGCAAGGCATCATTGTGGATATGGAAATAGCCACCGCCGCTTTTGTCGAGTTAAAGCATCGGCGCCGTAATCTTCAAGGACGTACGGGCTGTGGCCTATGCGGGATTGAAAATTTAGCAGCGGTAAAGCCTGAAATTGCCCAAATTAGCCATCATGTCGACCTGACTGCCGAGGCGATTAAAAAGGCCTTAATCCAATTTGATGAGATGCAACCTTTGCGTGAATCTACGGGTTCCGTACATGCTGCAGCGTGGGCTACGCAAAGCGGTGAGATTCAACTGAGTTTTGAGGATGTGGGACGTCATAATGCCCTTGATAAATTGATCGGTTATGCGATGAAGCATCAGCTTCCGTGGGAAGAGGGGTTTGTGGTAGTTTCTAGTCGAGCCAGCTATGAGATGGTTTTAAAATCCGCCTTAAGTGGTATTTCCTGCTTGGTCGCCGTATCCGCACCTACCCAGTTTGCTGTTAACTTAGCCAAAGAGGCCGGTTTAACCTTAATCGGTTTTGCCCGACCCCAACGTCAGGTGATTTATCATGGGGCAGAGCATGTGTTCACTGAGTGACGCTCTGCCTCAGCTAAGCTAGTCCAAGGCCCCTGCGAGTGGATAGACATTGAGTAGCTGTGCAGTCTTAACATCCGCTTGTGGGGGAATTTCAACCAAGACATCGCCATAGGAAATGCCGGAGAGCATATGTGAGTCTTGCGTACTTAATAACTCCACCCAAAGGCCTTCCTCATTATTAACTAGGCGGCCTCGTCTAAAATCCCTTCTGATACTTTTATTTTGACTGATATCAAATGCAGCTTTGGCCTTAAAGCTAAATGGCTTTGCTTTGTCAATGCTGACGCCAGCAATACGCTTCATAGCAGGCAACGCCAGTAGTAGGGTAGTGGCATAACTCGCTACCGGATTACCGGGTAGTAAAAACACTTTGGTATTAGTCCCTACCTTACCCCAGCCAAATGGCTTACCCGGTTTAATTGCTAATTTCCAATGCTCAATTTCACCTAATTCCTCAAGCGCTTGCTTTAAATAGTCTTTTTCACCAACGGATGCGCCACCGGTAAAAATCAATACATCTTGGGTGCTCGCTGCCTCACTGATACGGGTTTTAAGCGTCTCCAGTTTATCCTCAATGGCACCACCGCTGCTAATCTCTAAAAAACGGTAGCGCTTTAAAAAGCTTAATAACATCGGTCGATTAGAATCATAGATTTGATTGATGGCTAAGGCTTGTCCCAAGGGTGTTAATTCATCGCCCGTAGAAAATACCGTTAGTTTCAGTTTAGCAAAGCAGGGCACTGTAGCATAACCCTGGCTTGCTAATAAGCCAATGGCCGCCGGCGTGATAGCCCGATTTGCATCAAGTAATACCTCACCTTGTTGTAGCTCCTCGCCCATATAGCGAATGTTTTTTCCTGCGGCAAAGGCTTCTTTAATACTGATACGATCGCCGTTGCGCTCCACCAGTTCCTGCTGAATCACGGAGTCACAATGCTTAGGCATGCCTGCACCAGTCAAAATACGTACGGCTTGCCCAGGCTTTAAGTCGAACTGTGCACTTTCATCGCCGGCAGCAATGGTCCCAATCACTTCCCATGTTAAGCGTTGCATATCATTTACTGCATAGCCGTCCATGGCGCTATTATCAAATTGCGGTGCGGGATACTGAACTAATAGATCCTTGGCTAATATGCGACCCACGGCCTGTTCTAAGGGCACTTCCTCAATGTCTTGCGTGCTTAGGGCATTGCTTAGTAGATCATTTAAGGCGTCATAATAGTCTCTCA
Source organism: Oligella sp. HMSC05A10 (assembly GCF_001808335.1). NCBI lineage: Bacteria > Pseudomonadati > Pseudomonadota > Betaproteobacteria > Burkholderiales > Alcaligenaceae > Oligella > Oligella sp. HMSC05A10. Next base: position 4,359 of record NZ_KV792897.1, read on the forward strand.
TGCTTATCCTTTATACTTGGTAGCCAGCTAATAGGCTGGGCTCATTAATATTTGTAAATTGCTGATGATTGCTAAATTGGATAGTGCCATAATCACAGCTGCGAATAAAGCCCATCACTCGGTTTTGCTTCGCGGGATCATCTAAGTAGGTCTTAAGTGGCTGTAAAATACGTCGTCTGCATTGCATAATCACAGGATGCACTTTATCATCGGTCGCCGCAACGACTAAATCTTTATCAGGATGACTTTCTAAGTATTGATAAAAAAGCCACGCTAAATTATTTGGTAAGTATGGGCTATCACAGGGCAAAATCTGTATCAACTCAATATCTTCTGCCAACTGCGTGATGCCACTATAGATGCCTGCTAAGGGACCGCGCTGCTGATAAGGCGCAAGGTCGGCGACCACCGGGTAACCGAAGGCTTGATATTGCTCATGAGCCGCATTGGCGCTGATCATAATATGCTCTGTATAAGGGCTTATTTTATCTAGCATATGCTCAATCAAAGGGCGTTGATTTAAGCTCAACAAGCCCTTTTGTTGATAGCCCATCCGCCGTCCTAAGCCGCCAGCTAAGATAACTGCGGCCAAGGAGGGGAGCGGGGTGCTTAAGCCTGCCAGCATGCGGTATGCTCTAAATCCGACTGCTTCATCTCAACCCAGTGCGAGCTGCCGTCAACAAAATGCTCCTTTTTCCAAAAGGGGGCATGGGTTTTAAGATAGTCCATAATAAATTCATTAGCCTGATAGGCGGCCTTTCGATGCTCACTCGCCGTCAACACTAACACAATATTTTCATTAACTGCAATGCGTCCGACCCGATGGATCACGCGCACATAGTGAATTGGCCATTGTGCCTTAGCTTGTAGAATGATTTTTTCTATCTCTTTTCCAGTCACTCCGGGAAAGTATTCTAAAAATAAATGGCTCAGCGCTTTGTCATGGTCATGCCCACGTACTTTGCCCGTAAAGCTAACCATGGCGCCCGTATTGGATACACTGGACTCAAGCGCTTGAAGTTCCTGCTGCAGACAAAAATCCTGCTCCTGAATGCTGATGCGATGCATACTAGCCTCCAGTTACTGGCGGTAAAATAGCTACCTCGGCATCAGGCGCCACCTGCGCTTGGAAATCATGCACAATCTCTTGATTTACTGCCACTTTATAAACATTGGCTGGGGAGAGGGTGGATTGCCATGGCTCACCGCGGCCACGTAAAACGTTTAAAAGCTCATCAACCGTACCACCAGCCCAATCGATGCGCTCATTGCTCACATCGAGCTCCTCTCGTAGCTTAGCCATATAATGAATCTGTAGCATAATAAACTCAATACTTCCTTTTTAAACTATTATTTTTTACCGTATAGATGCTTTTTCGCTTCATCCGTCATGGGCTTGCCTTGATCTGGATTGTATTGAGGAATTAAGGCATAGGCAGCAATCGTCGCTGGACGCTCGGCAATGCGTTTAATCCATGCTTGAATATGTGGGTAGTCATTTAAATCCACATCTTGACGCTCAGCATACAGTGCCCAAGGATAGCAAGCCATATCAGCAATGGTGTAATCATCACCGATGATAAAGTCTTTACCTGCTAATTGCTTATTTAGTACATCATATAAACGACGTGATTCATTGACATAGCGATTAATGGCATAGGGGATTTTCTCATCAGCGTATTGATTAAAATGATGATTTTGACCGAGCATTGGACCAAAACCACCCATTTGCCAATATAGCCATTGTAAAGCTTGGTAGCGTTTCGGTCCTGATTTAGCTAAAAATAAACCCGTCTTATCGGCTAAATACTCTAAAATAGCACCCGACTCAAAAATAGCCAGCGGCTCACCGCCACCAATAGGATCCTGATCCACAATGGCTGGAATACGATTATTCGGTGCAATTTTTAAGAAATCTGGATCAAATTGATCACCTTTGCCGATATTAATCGGATGTACCGTATATGGTAGACCAGCTTCTTCTAAGAATAAGGTGATTTTATGACCATTTGGTGTCGTCCAATAATAGAAATCAATCATTTAAATCTCCAATAGCAATAATTGCTTTAAATGCATTCTGACTATTGTAGCAAATAAGCCCTAGGCTAAGAATAAGCTCCATATAAAATTCGCATAATGTATATTATGTAAAGTACGATATTTATAACGTGATAAAGATAAATGCACTGAACTAGCTATCATGTTTGAAACTCATACGACTACCCCGAAACTTATTTAAGAATGGTACGAACACGACCATTTGCCTGTCGATTAACACGACCACCCTGTATTTTAGGGCTACTGTCATTATTTAATACCAATAAATGATCACTGCCACTTTCACCCGTTAATGGATTAAGTGATAAACCGTTTTTGCGAATTTCAAAATGCAAATGTGGTCCGGTAGATAAACCGGTATTACCTGTATAGGCGACGATATCACCCTGATTCACCCAATCTCCGATATTGACCTTGAATTTATCTAAATGGGCATAGACCGTACGATAAGTGGAATTATGCTTAATCACTAGTAAATTGCCATAGCCTCCCTGATAACCGGCAAAAACAACCTTGCCATGCTCAGCTGCTTTTACCTCAGTGCCGATGGGTACGGCATAATCAATACCAGTATGCATGCGTGGCGTCTGGGCAATAGGATGCATACGCCAACCATAATGAGATGATATGCGCCCGCCTGCTACCGGCTTTTTGATAATACTTTCAAAACGAATATCTTCGCGATAGGCGGCGCCACAGGCTGCACTACGACAAGCGCCTTTAAACGCCACATCACTATCAAGCTGTGGTAGCGGACCTAAATCCGTGTCCACATCCGTCGCCACCCCAGACTGCGCTGCGGCTACACTACAGACGAGTGTAAAAACGATGCTGATGAAGGCTTTAAAAGGAATAAAATGATGTAAGTGGTGGCGCATATAAAGAAATAAAGCACATAAAGTGTGCTGTGGTTAGCTGCATCTCAAGCTTAAGTATATTAAACTATGGCTACGATAGACAAGGCGATTTACACTCTTATGCAATTTAACCCCTTAAAAATCATAGCGTTACTCATCAGTCCCCTGATTTTATCCGCTTGTACTCAGCAACCCTACCCACAATCGGTGAAAAATGATTTACTCGCCATGTGTATGGAGGGTATTATGTCCGGTCAGACACCGGTGTTGGATGAAAATCACCAAAAAGAGAATATTGCTAAAAATTTGGAACTGTGCGAGTTCCGGCTCAGCCACTTTGTTAAAAAGGTCAATTATGAGGATTATGCACGTTATCAGCTACATTTATATCAAAGCTTTGAACGTGCGTTTAGGCAAAAGTATGTTTTAAGTGATGTTTATAATAATCTTTCGGACAATGATCAACGCGTATTTGAACAAATCTCCAAAATCATGCTTGGGTTAGGCGATAAAGATGAATAAGACCTTTAAAATCAAGGCCCTAAAGGCGCTAATCCTCTCTTGTTTAAGTCTTTCTTGGAACTCATCTGTATTAGCAGAAGTCAGTGAGGACAGCTATAGCGATCAGGATCGACACAAAGCGATTATTATGTGTATGACCGTACAGTATGTGCAGCTTTATCAAGAGCACCCTGCCGAAGAAGATGCGATGACGACATGTAATGCTCGCTATCAGCGCTTGATGCAAGACATTCCCTATGCCCATTATAAGCAATGGTTGCTTGATACGCCCTACAGCCCCTACCCAAGTCCTGAAACCTCAGCGCTCTTAGATCAGTATCATCGTATTATGCTGGGTTTAGATGAGGCTACCCTACTGATTAATTAATTGATAATCTGGAAATTGTATGAAAAACAAACTTTTTACCTCCTTTTTTACTAAATTTTTTGGCGCTACGCTAGTTGCTACGGCTGTTGGTGTTGCTAGCACGGGGACTGCCATGGCCCAAACTCAAGCCGAGGCGCAATGGCCCAATAAGGAGCTAAAACTCATTGTGCCATTTGGTGCTGGCTCAACCCCAGATCAAATTGCGCGTGTGGTTGCAAATGAGGCCTCTAAAAGCCTTAATCAGCCCATTATTATTGAAAATCGACCGGGTGCTGGCGGTAATATCGGTACCGCTGCAATTGCTAAGGCTAAGCCAGATGGCTATACCTTTGGTATTAGCATTAACGGCCCCTTGGTGTATAACCAATTTCTCTACAAAAACCTAAGTTTCGATCCAAATAAGGATCTATACCCGTTGACCTTGGCCGTGACTCAGCCTAATGTGATTGCAGTGACGGCTGAGAGTGGTATTGAGACCCTAGCGCAATTGGTGGAGGAACTTAAGCAGAAGCCAGATAGCATGAATTTTGCCATTCCTGGCACCGGCTCAGGTTCACATTTAAGCCAAGAGCTGCTTTTACAAACCGTAGGCGCTAAGGCGCAAGCGATTCCTTACAACTCCTCACCACAAGCCTTAAACTCCTTGGTCGCCGGTGATACCCAATTTACTGCCTTAGCCCCCATTGCGCTCGTGCCATTAGCAAAAGACGGTCGTTTAACCTTATTGGCACAAACTGGTGCTGAGCGCATTGAGGCTTTGGCCGATGTGCCAACGATTAAGGAAAGTGGTGTGGCTGATATTGTTGGTGCGGCATGGTCAGGCTTTGTTATTTCCAATAAAGTGCCTCAAGCGATTAAGCAAAAACTACAACAGGCCTTAGTTGATGCTTTAAATCAAGAAGAAGTGGTTAAAACATTGAGAGCACAATATATGGAACCTACTCCATCGACGCCCGAAGAGTTTAAAGCCTACATGGAGGAGGAAAAGAATCGTTGGGAGCCCTTAATTAAAAGCCTCAACTTATCGCTATAAGCCTCATCTGAGTTAGTACTAAAAACTTGCGCTGAAGCCGCCGTCAATGGTTAGAATTTGACCATTGATGTAGGAAGCGGCTTCAGATGCAAAAAACACCGCCGCCCCTGCCAGTTCCTCCGGTTTACCCCAACGCTTCAATGGTACCCGCTGCACATGAGAGGCCTTTTCCTCCGGCGTGCGCATCATGGACAGATTTCTCTCGGTTTCAAAAAATCCGGGCGCAATACCATTACTGGTAATACTATGGCTAGCATACTGTACGGCTAAACTTCTCACCAAACCCTCCAAGCCCATTTTCGTGACGGGATACACAGAATCCCCGGCCCGAGCTAGACGCCCCGCAATCGATGAAATGCTAATGATACGCCCCCACTGCTGCTCCATCATAAGCTCGGCCACTTGCTGTGATAAATAAATCGCGGCCGTGAGATTTTGCTGCACAAGGGACACAATTTCATCCCGTTTAAAGTCTTGAAGCGATTTTCTTATACGCGCACCGATATTATTGATTAAAATATCACAGGTAGCATAATTGCTTTTAATTTCTAGGATTGCCTTATCAATTGCGTCGAAATCGCTAAGATCTGCGCATAAGTAGTGGAGTTGTATGCCCTGCTCTGCCGCCTGCTGTTGCAGCGTGATTAATTTTGCTTTATCACGGCCGTTGATAATTACCTCGGCGCCACTACGCGCCAGGGCCATCGCCATTGCGAGACCAAGGCCACTGGAGGAACCGGAAACTAAAGCGATTTTATTATTCAGTTTAAAGTTGTTTAAAAATGAGTTTCGTATCTCAGCCATATGAGTTGACTCTCTACTATAATATTTTTAGTTCAAACAGCTTATTAAGTTTAGCTCTTAAGATTCAGTACTAAGCGTAACATATGAAAGCAGACAAAAATAGCGCCCAATATCTTGAAAAATTACTCACAGCAATTGCAAAAAAGCAGAAAAATGCGCTGCAACAGCTGTTTGATTCAGAAGCTGAATCGATGATGGCGCTAGCCCGTCAATCATTACTACAAGAGCAATCTGCCCAACAGGTATTACTAAAAACTTTTTTGACGATTTGGGAAAATGCGGATAGTTATGCACCTGAGATTGGCTCTGCCCGAGGTTGGATTTATAGTATTTTACGCTTTCAAATTCGTGAGTATTACCAGACGCACTATCAAAGTCATGCCTTAGCCCTTGCCAAAGAGCCCGCCTTTAAGCCCTTGGGCATGGCTGAGATCCAACAGCAGTTACACCCGCATATAAAGCCTGAGGAGTCGCTGCATTTCTATTTTGAGCAACTCACTGAGGAGCAGCAGAGCTCCTTATTGACGGTATATTTAAGTCCCGACACACAGCCTGTCGCCGCCACCCGTATGGGCATATCCCTAGCTCGTATCAAAGAGGATATCAGCATCGGCTTACACCATCTGGCACGCTCCTTTCCCCATTTGCCACAGCATGAGGAGGGACTCATCTTAGGAGAGTATGTGCTAGGTGGCATGAGTGATAGTGATCTCAACCGGGTTTATGACATTCTTAATAAAAACGTCGATAGTACGCGTATTATCTTGCTGTGGGAGGAGCTATTTACCGAGTTTATTGCCCAATTGCAGCCCTGCTCGCTGAACCCTAGTTTATGGCGCTCCTTAAATGATAAGCTTAAGCAACTGCATCATCAACAAAAAGAGCAGGAACGTAAGCAATACGATAGTAGCTATGAAGGTGAGCGTGAGCCGCTAGATCAGGAACTTGCGGACAAAGCTAAGGCGCTGGCTAAAGAGGGTAAAAGAATGCCACTTTCCCTACGTTTGCATTTCCTCTGGCGCTCCATTAAGTTTTGGCAGGCGCTTGGTCTAGCCTCATTGTTAGTTGCTTTAGCGGTTTTGTTATGGCCCAGTTCTGGTAATACGCTACGTTGGGTAGCCGTACTGACGGATCGTTCAGCCACCCCTTCGGTTGCTTGGGTGCTTAAAGTGACGGCAAATGGCAAGGCATCGATTACCCCTAGCTATCAGCAAATCGGGCAGTCCGGTTTTGATTTGCAGTTATGGAGTAGCACTGATAATGGTCAAACCATGCGTGCTATTGCGCTCTTAGATGCTACTGGCGTTAATCGAATTGACGCGTCTCGCCTCAATGAATTACAGCCAAATCAACGTTTTTATATCAGTCTTGAGCCTAAAGGTGGTTCAAGTGCCAATAAACCCAGCGGCAGCATTCTTTTCCAAGGTTCAGCTGTTGATTTAGATTCCAAATCCTAGGACAGTTGACCTATGTACTTAGCCGGCATTGTTTTACTCCCCTTTTTAGCTAGTTTAATTGCGGCAATCTTGCCGGATGATACACGCAACCGAGAGGCGTGGTTATCCGGTATCACTGCCCTCCTCTGTTTAAGCTTAGTCCTTTTAAAAAGCCCCGACATCATGAACGGCACGGTGATTGTGGAGCGTTATCACTGGATCCCAGCCCTGGATTTAGTCTTTACTTTCCGCATGGACGGCTTTTCTTTTGTTTTTGCCTTGCTAGTTTCGGCGATGGGTGCATTAATTTCGCTCTATGCCCGCTACTATATGGACCCGGCCGATCCTCGTCCACGCTTTTATGCCTTTTTTATGATTTTTATGGGCGCTATGCTGGGCTTAGTACTATCTGGCAATGTGATTCAAATGGTGATTTTCTGGGAACTGACCAGTATGGCTTCCTTTATGCTAATCGCCTATTGGTTCCATCGGGTCGATGCTCGTCGAGGCGCAAGAATTTCCTTTACTGTGACAGCAAGTGGTGGCTTTGCCCTATTAGCCGCTGTACTGATGATAGGTTACGTGGTCGGAAGCTATGATTTAGAAACAATTTTAAGCTCCGGTGATGTATTACGTAACAGTGCCTATTATCCAGCGATTGTGATTTGCTTTGCACTTGGTTGCTTAACGAAAAGTGCGCAATTTCCCTTTCACTTCTGGTTACCTAATGCGATGGCGGCACCGACACCGGTGTCGGCTTATTTGCATTCCGCTACGCTGGTTAAGGTGGGGGTGTTTGCCTTAGCTCGTTTTTGGGAGGTGCTTTCAGGTACTGATTTATGGTTTTATCTGATTAGTGGTGCTGGACTTATATCCTTTGTTATCGGTGCCTACAATGCCTTTTTCCAAAAGGATATGAAGGGTATTTTGGCCTATTCGACCATTAGTCATTTAGGTTTGATTTGTACCTTATTAGGGATGAATAGCCGTCTTGCTTTGGTGGTGGCTATTTTCCATATGCTTAATCATGCGACCTTTAAAGCCTCACTCTTTATGGCAGCAGGGATTGTGGATCATGAAACGGGTACGCGTGATATCACGATTTTAAATGGTCTCCGCAAAGCCATGCCGGTGACGGCTTTATTAGCAGCCGTAGCAGCGGCCGCCATGGCCGGGGTGCCCTTACTAAATGGCTTTATTTCAAAAGAGATGTTTTTCTCGGAAACCTTGTTTGCCGAAGCCTCTTTATCTAATCCCTACTTCTTACCCATTATGGCAGTGATAGGCAGTATTTTAAGTGTGGCCTATTCCTATCGCTTTATTGTTAGCGTGTTTTTTGGTGAGCCCCATTTTGAATCACTCCCTAAAAAACCGCACGATCCTTATAAGTGGATGTTAGTGCCTAGTGCGATTTTGGTTTTTCTCTGTGTGTTAGTGGGTGTATTACCGCAGCATACCATTGGTCCGCTTTTAAGCACGGCAGTATCGGGGGTGTTGGGACCTAATCACGGTGTTGAGTACGATTTGGCCGTATGGCACGGTTTTAATATTCCCTTATTAATGAGTGTATTGGCCATGGTTGGGGGGATTTGTCTGGCCCTGATTATGCACCGATCCTTATTGGCCTATCCGGATGTGACGCCATTTACCGAACGATTCGAGGGGCGTCGTATCTTTGATAAGATCATGGATTATGTGGATATTTTCGCCTTTTACACCGTGCGCTGGGCTTCTTCGGAACGTATGCAGATTCAACTAGTACTGGTTGTGTTAATTAGTATTGTGGTAGCCACCTTACCATTGATGGGGCGTTACGATATACCCAGCCCCGATCTAGCCGATATTAATTGGTTATTTTTTGCCTTGTGGATCGTTGGCTGTATGGGTGCTATTCTGACTGCTTATCATGCCCAATATAATCGCTTTAGAGCCATTATTTTTTCAAGTGCCACTGGGATTGTGGTGGTCGTGACCTTTGCCTGGCTATCGGCCCCGGATTTGGCCTTAACCCAATTAGTGGTTGAAGTGGTTACCTGCGTGTTACTGCTTTTAGGTTTGCGCTGGTTGCCTGAACCTAAGAAAACGCCGAATGAGCTGGATGAGGATCCGGTGCTGGCCTTAAGACGCCGGCGCGATTTAATCATTGCCTTAACGGCCGGTATCGGCATGAGTTTATTAGCCTACTTCCTGATGATGCGCCCTAATAATCGCAATGATATTGGCGATATCATTTTAATCAAATCCGTGCCTGAGGGGCATGGTACCAATGCGGTCAATGTGACTTTAGTCGACTTCCGTGGCTTTGACACCTTTGGCGAAATTACGGTATTAGGGATTGTGGCGTTAACCGTATATGCGCTGTTACGACGCTTTAGACCACCTCAGGAAATGTTGCATGCACTGGACAGCGTGCGTGAGGAGCTGACAACGGATTTACGCCGGATTAAGGAGGATGGTAAGCTGCCCAAAGGTACCATGCTGGTACCGAATGTGATTGGTCGTTTACTGATGCCCATCACCAGTTTGATTGCTTTTTACTTTTTCTTCCGTGGTCATAACTTACCGGGTGGTGGCTTTGTCGGTGGCTTAATTTTTGCGACCGGTGTGATTACCCAATTTATTATTAGCGGTATGTTGTGGGTAGAGTCTAAATCCCGCATTCGTCCCCAAAACTGGTTAGCGGTGGGTTTGCTGTTAGCCGGGGGTGCTGGGGTCTTGCCAATGCTCTATGGTTTGCCTTTCCTATCGGCCATGGTGTGGGAGCCGGTACTGCCCTTTTATGGAAAATTACATTTTTCTACGGTGTTACTCTTTGATTTAGGTGTATTTGCCCTGGTCGTAGGTACCACGACCTATATGTTGGTTGCCTTAGCACACCAATCATTACGCTATTATCGTAAAAATATTCAAGCCGATCTACAACTGGATCAAAGCTTAAGCCCTACGGCTAAAAAGCTCGCAAAATCCATTAATAAAAATTAATTTAAGGAATTCACACTATGGAAATTGTCTTTGCCTTAGCCATCGGTATCCTGACCGGTTCCGGTGTTTGGTTGATTCTGCGTTCCAGAACCTTTCAAGTGATTATGGGCTTGTTAATACTGAGTTATGCGGTGAATCTTTTTATCTTTGGCGGTGGTTTATTAAATGTGGGGATGCCTCCGATTATTCACGGTGCAGCGGTAGTGAATCCTGAAGACTATGCCAACCCCATTCCGCAGGCTCTCGTGCTTACTGCCATTGTGATTGGTTTTGCTACCACCGCTTTATTTCTAGTTTTATTATTAGCGCAGCGCGGTCTTACTAATACTGACCATGTCGATGGTGCGGAGAGCGATGAATGAGTGGTTTTTTAATGCATTTACCCATTCTGCCCATTATTATTCCCCTCTTTGCTGGGGGGCTAATGATTTTGCTCAAAGAAAAAAGGCGTAGCCTAAATACCTTTATTTCCTTTGCCTCAGTGCTGGCGCAATTAGCGGTGGCGATTGAATTATTACTCTATACCAGTAGTTTTTTAGAGGTTGAATGGACTAATAATATCGCTGTCTATTTATTAGGTAATTGGCAAGCGCCCATCGGTATTGTCTTGGTGGCCGACCAATTGGCAGCCTTAATGCTTTGTTTAACAGCCTTCTTAGGTTTAACTTCGCTTAGCTTTTCGACCGCATTATGGAATCGTGTCGGGATCCATTTCTATCCGCTGTTACAGTTTATTTTGATGGGTTTAAATGGCGCCTTTCTGACCGGTGATTTATTTAATCTATTTGTGTTTTTTGAGGTCTTTTTAGCCGCATCCTACGGTCTTTTATTGCATGGCTCTGGCTCCCAACGCGTCAGTTCCGGCATGTTGTATATCACCATCAATATGGTGGGAGCTTCCTTATTATTAATCGGTATTTCAATGATTTACTCGATTACCGGCACCCTTAATTTTGCAGAAATTGCGGCTAAAGCGGGTGCTTTGGATGCCGAAGATCGCTTGTTGTTTGAAACCGCCTGTTCGATTTTAGGAGTGGCTTTTTTAATTAAAGCTGCTGCTTGGCCGCTTAACTTTTGGCTAGCTAATGCCTATGCCGTCGCTAGTGCACCCGTGGCTGCGATGTTTGCGGTGATGACTAAGGTCGGTATTTATGCCCTCTTACGCGTCGGTTCACTCTTACTGCCTTCCGGTGCACCCGCCGCCTTTGGTGGTGAGTGGATGTTTTTTATCGGGATTGCGACCTTAGCGTTTGGTGCGCTTGGGGTGCTTGCCGAAAAGCAAATTGGTCGTTTAGTCGGCTACAGTGTGATTTTATCCTCTGGTGTATTACTTTCTGCCCTAGGCATGCCGGGCGTCTCAATGACCGGTCCCTCACTCTACTACCTCCTTAGTTCGGTGCTTGCTTCGAGTGCCCTATTCCTACTGGTGGAATTAATTAATCGCATTGACCACTACGAAAGCGCCTTACTTTCCGTCAGTATGGAGGCCTTTGGTTTAAATGAGGAGGAGGACAGTGACTATAGTGCACAGGTCATTGGTTTTACCGTGCCGAGCGCCTTTGCCTTTTTGGGGATTGCCTATATTATTGCGGCCTTGGTCATCATTGGACTTCCCCCTTTGTCTGGATTTATCGGTAAAATCGCCCTACTTTCCAATGTATTAAAGCTTAATAACTATGAAATCTCTGCGATTCATACGTGGTTATTATTGAGCTTTTTGATTTTATCCGGGCTGGCTGCCTTAATTTCCTATATGCGTACCGGCATTTTGACGTTTTGGGTGCCAGAACGGGTCAATCGACCCAAGCTGAGTTTTAGAGAAGCCGCACCCATTGTTTTACTCTTAAGTGGCTGTGTTTTAATCAGTATTTTTGCCAATCCAGTCATGGAGTTAATGAATAATATCGCTTTATCATTGGATGAGCCCTTTTTGTATATTCATGCCGTGATGCAACAACAAGCACTCCAAGGAGCCCATTAATATGCGCAGTTTATTTTTCTGGATTCCGATGACCATGGCGCTTTTTGTGGCATGGATCATGCTAACCGGTAGTCTATCCTTGGGCCAATTGACGCTGGGGTTTGTGCTCTCCTTCAGTTTGATTCTGTTATCAACGCGACTGCGGCCCGATCAGGCCTATCCTCGCCGCATTGGTGCCATGATTAAGCTCTTTTTTATTGTGCTGAAGGATATTTACCTCTCTAATTTCTACGTGATGCGCTTAACCCTCAAAGCCAGACCAGATAAGCAGCCGGTCGCCGGTTTTGTTAATATTCCTTTAAGCCTGAGAGATCCACATGCCATCGCCTTATTGGCTTGTATTATTAATTATGTACCCGGCACGGTTTGGAGCGGTTTAACTGAAAATGGTTATATCCTACGCTTACACGTGTTTGGTTTGGTGTCAGAAGAAGAGTGGCACCACACGGTTCAACAACGTTATGAGCCTTTGTTGATGGAGATTTTTGAATAATGGGTCTACTAAATTTTGCCTGCTATTTTGCCATTGCCTGCTATAGCCTTTCTAATGTGCTGACCCTCTATCGTGCTATTAAGGGTCCTACGCCGCAGGATCGTGTGCTGAGTGCTGATGTCACCTACACCAATTGCATGCTCTTGGTGTTTACCTTGGGTATTTTATTTAGAACGCCTTGGTACTATGATATCGGTCTGTTGATTGCCCTATTAGGTTTTGTGACCACGGCTGCCATGGCTAAGTTTTTACTGCGTGGTGAGGTGATTGAGCCATGACACACGACATCCCTTTATGGATAGAAATTACGGCCTCTATTCTGATCATTTTAAGTGGCATCATTACCCTGATTGGTAATATCGGCTTGGTGAATCTATTGTATTTCAGAAAGCGTATTCATGCACCTACCCTCGGTAATAGCTTGGGTCTTTGGTTTTTGATGGTGGCCTCAATGCTCATTTCCTATGTGCTTGGCGACCGGCGCTTTTTCCATGAAATGTTGGTGGTGATTTTTATTTTTATGACCTCCCCTATTTCATGGACACTTTTAATGCGCTCTTATGTGCTAACACAAGCACGACAAGATACTGAGGATCTGTAACTTGTCGTACTATGATGCTGCGTGCATATCAAACGGTAAGTTTGCTTTTTCAACCGCTTCAGTCAAGGCTCTAATCGCTGCTTGGCGGGTATAGCTCTTACGCCAAACCAGCACAATTTCTCTGGAGGGCGCAGGCTCTTCAATCGAGATATACTTAATCCTATTCTGACGTTTTGCATACTCATCACAGCATATGGCGCTTTCTGGCAAGAGGGTAATACCAAGGCCAGATGCGACCATATGGCGAATTGTCTCCAGGGAGGAACCTTCAAAGGAGCGTTGCATACCATCAATGGATGAGGAAAAAGGCGACGTCTCCGGACAAGCCTCTAGTACTTGATCTCTAAAGCAATGACCATTACCCAGTAATAACATGGTCTCGTCCTTAAGCTCATCGATATTAATACGCTTGAAATTGGCCCACGGGTGATTAGCAGGTACGGCCAGAATAAATTTTTCCTCATACAAACTAAGAAAATCCAAACCGCTGTCAGGTACGGGTGCGGCCATAATGGCACAATCAATTTCTCCTTGACGCAGCATTTCCACTAAGCGCACAGTAAAACTTTCTTGTAATACCAAGGGCATATTAGGATTTAACTGCATATGAACGGGCATCAGATACGGCAATAAATAAGGCCCTACGGTATGAATTACACCCACCTTGAGCGGACCGGTTAAGGGATCATGACCTTGACGAGCAATTTCTTTAATTTCGGAACTGGCCTCTAACACCTTGCGCGCTTGATTAATAATTTGCATACCAATCGCCGTGATGCCGACTTCAGTGCCACCGCGTTCAAAAATCAGCACGCCTAATTCATCTTCCAATTTTTTAATGGCCACCGATAAGGTGGGCTGACTCACATAGCACGTTTCTGCCGCACGTCCGAAATGACGCTCGCGCGCAACGGCCACAATATATCGTAATTCAGTTAACGTCATACATTTTCAACCTATAGACTCAAGCGCCTGAAGCGCTGTTAAGAGCGTAAATAATCCGCACTCATACCCACCCAGCGTTGCTGATGTGCTAGCGCTGTGGGCAAATCCTGTTGTACCAGCTCCACGGCGAAGGCTTTAGTCGCTTCTACAATCGCTACATCCTCGTCGATATTAATAAAACGAGTTAGGCTAGTGCCCGATTGCTTCAAACCTAAAAACTCTCCTGGGCCACGTTGCTCTAAATCGCGTCGAGCAATTTCAAAGCCATCATTTGTTTCATACATGGCTTTAAGGCGAAGCTTGGCTGTTTCCGATAAGGGTTGCTGATAAAGTAATAAACAAATGGCCTTGTCCTGACCTCGTCCGACCCGACCTCGTAGCTGGTGCAATTGAGCCAAACCAAAACGTTCCGCATGCTCAATCACCATAATATTGGCATTAGGCACATCCACCCCAACTTCAATCACGGTGGTCGCTACCAATACATCGATGTTATGCTGTTGAAAATCCTGCATGATACGATTTTTCTCTTCGCTTTTTAGGCGACCGTGCACTAAGCCCACCCGAATACCTACTAATTCAGCAGCTAAACGCGCATAGGTTTCTTCCGCTGTCTGCAATTGTAAAGCTTCACTTTCTTCCACCAACGGGCAAACCCAATATACCTGCTTAGCTTCATGACAGGCATTTGCTATCAAGGTGATTAACTCATCCCGTCGTTTATTATCCAGTAGCTTAGTTTCTACCGGCTGTCGCCCAGGTGGTAATTCATCAATCACAGAGACATCAAGGTCAGATAAAAAGGTCATCGCCAAGCTACGAGGAATCGGCGTAGCACTCATATTTAATTGGTGCGGATAGATGATGGACTCGGCATCTACAGTCCCCGGTCTCGGTACTGTAGCGCTGTCTGCTTGAGGGTGAGCTTCATTGATTAAGCCCTTTTCGCTAAGGCTTAAACGCTGACCTACACCAAAGCGATGCTGTTCGTCCACTATCACTAAAGCCAATTGATGAAAGTTAACATCCTTTTGAATTAAGGCTTGGGTGCCAACAATGAACTGCGCTGTGCCATTGGCAATGGCTTCATAGGCTTCACGCTTATCCTTTGCTTTCATACTGCCACTAAGCCATACAACGGCTACCCCCGTAGCCTCAAACCATGCTTGGATTTTGCGAAAGTGTTGCTCTGCTAATAGCTCGGTCGGTGCCATTAAGGCAACTTGCAGCCCCTGCTCCAAGGCAAAAGTCGCCGCTAAGGCCGCCACAATGGTTTTACCACTGCCCACATCCCCCTGAATAAGGCGATGCATAGGAAAGGCTCGACTCAGATCGTTTTCAATCTCAGCCAAGACGCGCTCTTGGGCAGCGGTTAATGAATAAGAAAAACGCGCTAGCACCTGCTGATATAAAGGACCTTTGAGGCTTGAAAGTGCATGTGCCTTCAAGGCACTACGCCGCTGACGCGCTAAATACATGGCGATTTGTTGGGCCAGCATTTCATCAAATTTTAAACGCTCCCAGGCTGGGTGATAGCGTAGCTGCAACGATTCAATCGCTGTCCCTAAAGGGGGTTCATGTAACAATTGCAAGGCCTGATTAATTTCCATTAAATCAAAACGCTCACGGATGTCAGCTGACAAAGTGTCTTCCAAGACGCAGCTTTTTAAGTGCTTATGGATAGCGGCACTAAGTACCTCTTGGCTAAGACCCTCGGTCGTAGGATAAATAGGAACTAAATTGTTTTTTAAGCTCTCCCCTGCTTTTAATAATTTAGGATGCACCATTTCTAAGCCCCATTGATAGCTACCGCGCACCTCACCACGAATGCGAAGGAGTCCTTTTTTTTCAAGGGCAGCTTTTTGGCTGGGGTAAAAATGCAACCAACGCAGTTGGATGCTACCGCTTTGATCCTTAAACAGCGCCGTTAATTGGCGGCGTCCATGGTGCACTACCCGTACTGAGCTGATGGTGCCTTCAAGCTGCGCATGCATCCCTGGGGCTAATTCTGCTATCTTATGAATACGACTATGATCCTCATAGCGTAAAGGCATGTGCAAAACAAAGTCCATCGGCTCCACCAAGCCGAGCTTGTGCAGTTTTTGCTCGGTGGCGCTTAGGCTAGACTTGTTACTGGGGGCCATGCTGAGGTGCTTTCCTATGCTGAATAAAGGCACTTAGTAAAACGCATGTTAGCGTAGCAAGCACCTCTATGTGCTCGGTAGCAACTACTTGTTGAGCGCTAGCACAGCGTCAATTTCGAATTGCGCCCCCTTGGGTAAAGCGGACACTTCAATGGTAGAGCGCGCAGGATATGGCTCGGGAAATAACTCCTGCATCACACTATTGACAATACCGAAATTATTTAGGTCAGTTAGATAAAGACCAACACGTAGAATATCCTCCATGCTAGCACCCGCCGCTTCAATCACAGCGCTTAAATTGCTCATGGCCTGTCTTACCTGCTCTTCAAACTGGGCTGACACTAATTCACCCGTTTCCGGATTTAGACCTAACTGGCCAGAAATAAAGACGATAGAATTTGCACTGCTGCTAACTGCTTGCGAGTATGGACCGAGTGCGGCTGGGGCTTTATCCGTAAATACGACTTCTTTACTCATAGGAGTTCCTATACCTTGTGTTAAAAATAAGGGAAGTAATTATAAATAGAGATACACTATAGATAATTAGTTTTTATTAGCAAAATGATATCAAAATTTGCTATTCAAGGCCTTTATATTCTTGATAAGCTGCTTGACGCAAACTATGATCCATTAAAATAATAGCGAGTAATGCCTCTGCAATCGGTGCCGCTCTAATACCGACACAGGGATCATGTCGACCTAAGGTCTGAACTTGAATAGGCTCATTGGCAGTTGTTACCGAGCGACGCTCAATACGAATGCTAGAGGTAGGCTTAATTGCAAGCGATACCGTAATATCCTGACCACTTGAAATACCGCCTAAAATACCGCCGGCATGATTGGATAAAAAACCCGTTGGTGTGATCTCATCACCATGTTCAGAGCCACGTTGACTCACACAATCAAAACCAGCGCCAATTGCGACTGCCTTAACAGCATTGAGTCCCATCATGGCATGGGCTATATCGGCATCTAAACGATCATAAATGGGCTCACCCAAACCCGCAGGCACCCCGGAAGCTACCACCTCAATGCGGGCACCGATAGAATCACCATCGCGCCGTAACTGATCCATAAAACTTTCCAATTCAGGAATAATCTCGGCATTCGGCGCAAAAAATGAGTTTTTAGCCACTTCATCCCAACTTTGGAAAGGAATTTGGATCGGACCTAATTGACTCATATAAGCACGCACCTGTGTGCCGTAGCGTAGCGCCAAGCACTTTTTTGCAATGGCACCGGCTGCCACGGTAGGCGCTGTTAGACGAGCTGAAGAACGACCGCCACCACGGGGATCACGAATGCCGTATTTATGCCAATAACTATAATCAGCATGGCCAGGTCGGAAGCGATCCGTGATATTGGCATAGTCCTTGCTGCGTTGATCCTGATTACGGATCAGTAAAGCAATGGGGGTACCTGTGGTTTTACCCTCATAAACACCAGAGAGTATCTCTACCCTATCGGGCTCTTGGCGTTGTGTCACATGCCGTGAAGTACCGGGGCGTCGACGGTCTAAGTCATGCTGAATATCTGCTTCGCTTAGTGCGACACCCGGCGGGCAACCATCAATCACACAACCAATGGCCGGACCATGTGATTCTCCAAAATTAGTAACTGCAAAAAAACGACCAAGTGTGTTACCAGCCATGCAACTTCCTATGCAAAAATTAACTTGAATATTTGATTATACTGAAGATCGCTACCTATTAAGATGAACAACTCAGGAAGCTATTTTGTTTTTCAATAGGCGTCGGCTCCGCATAACGCTCTGCACCCGGATGCGCAATGTAGGGATTTTGTAAAATTCGAATCATAAAATCAATCAGTTCGAAGGAGCCATTTTGCACATCATCAATCACTTCTTGAGCCATATAGGTTCTTAGGGTATAGAGTGGATTAATGCGATTCATCATGGCTTGACGCGCTTCAATGCTAAGATTATCTAGCTTTAGTCGTGCCCTATAGCGCTGTAGCCAAGCCTTTGCCTCTGCCGCTTGGGGAAATAGCGCAAGCCAAGCAGCTTCATCACGATCAATGGCAGCCAAGCGTCTAAAACTGAGGGTAAAATCACTGGCCTGGCTTGCTATTAAACGCCAAAAATCATTAAAGAGATCCTCATCAGCCTTAGTAATTTGCTTTAGACCGAGTTTTTGAGCATGTATTTCAAAGTATTTATCATAGAAATACGATTCATAGCGTGCTAACACCTCTCTTAAATCAGCTTCTGACAGGCCCAAAATAGAAAATGAAATAGCCAGTTGATGCAGATTCCATAATGCGATATTGACCTGTTGGGCAAAGGCGTAGCGCCCTCCCTGATCACTATGATTAATGACCCAATTTGGATAAAAATTCTCCATAAAGCCATAGGGACCATAATCAATGGTCAGCCCTAAGATGGACATATTATCCGTGTTCATTACCCCATGCACAAAACCGACGCTTTGCCAATGCGCCATCAAATGGGCGGTTTTTTGGGTGACTAGATCCAGAAAATCTAAGATCTTATCCTTTGGATTGGCATAGCTCGCTTGTAATTCATCAACAAAAAAGTGAGCGCACACATAGTCTAGCAGCTCCTGCAACAAGTCCGGACGTTGATTAGCGTACCAATGCTGGAATGAGCCAAAACGTATAAAGCTAGGAGCGACCCGTGAGACGATAGCTGCTGTCTCAATACCCTCACGGCGCACCCGATCCTGCGAATGAGTAATGGATAAGGCCAAGGTGGTGGGTATGTTTAAACCATCCATCGCAGCGCTTGCTAAATACTCACGAATACTGGAACGTAAGACGGCTCGCCCATCGCCCATGCGTGAATACGGTGTTAAACCAGCGCCTTTTAACTGAATCTCTAAGGGCGTACCACCCGATGCGCAGGCTAAGGCTCCCAGTAAATGTGCTCGACCGTCGCCTAACTGACCTGCCCAGACGCCAAATTGGTGGCCGCTATAAACCGCCGCTAGCGTAACACCGCCAGGTAAATCACGCTGACCCGACATGACTTCAAGAAACTCCTGGCTCTGCCAAATTGTCTCATCAATGCCTAAACGGCTTGCCACCCAGGGGTTAACATGCACTAGCTGCACCTCATGTTGCAGACCCTGCATCTTAAGCCGGGTATAGAACTCGGGTGACAATTCGGCAAAGGAATTAGAAACTTTTAGTGACTTCATAAATGTATCCTAAGCACTGCTATTGACCCGCTCTTTTGCGCTGTTTGGCCACACGCTTGGCCGGTCGTACATACATGATCGTGGCAAAAAATACGATCATCGCCAATAAGGTTTCAACTAAGGCTAGCTGCTGCGACAGTGTCGTGGTATCACTCATCCAGCGTACTACTCCCTCCATCAGATAAAGTAAAATCATCATGGAAGTCCACTGCATCGTGTATAAGCTACCGCGCCATAAACCATACAATGGAAATAATAACGGTAAGGCCTTTAGCACTAGTAATGTGCCGCCCGGCTCAACTGGACTTAGGATCCACTCCCAAAGCACACAAAGTATAAATAATAAGGCCGTGCCGATAAAGGCGATATATCGATAATGTGGGTTTAAAGGTATCGTGCTCATAAGGCTAAGACGGTTATACTGATAGCCTATTGTATGCTATATTTTTAGGCTGCGTGAGCGGCGGCTTAAATAAATTATCCGCCATCAACTAAATCACACCTACTAGAGAAGAAACCATGAGTTTACCTGCGATGGAAAAGAACACGCCCCAACCACCAGCGGCTGAAGAAAGCTTTTCCGATGACAGTATTTTTATTATGAATCAGCGCGACTCTCGCGGGGATTGGCGCTTTTATAAAGACGTATTGCTGCTTGCGCTTTCTCGCTTACTCAATGAGGGCTTAACGAGCAAGGCTGCCAGCCTCTCTTACACCTCCATAACCTCAGCCGTGCCTTTATTAGCGGTGGTACTGGCTTTATTTACGGCCTTTCCAATTTTTAATGACTTTAAGTTTTATTTGGATGAGTTTTTAAGTCGTAGTCTGTTCCCTGAGAGCATTTCTAATCAAGTCCTATCCTACCTAAATAGTTTTGCTGATGCGGCAACCCGGTTGACAGCCATTGGTACCATATTTTTATTTGTCACCTCCATTTTGTTGATGATGACCATTGAGGATGCCTTAAATCAGATTTTCCAAATCAAAAAGCCACGTCCACTATTTCAGCGCATTTTAGTATTTTGGGCGATTTTATCGGTAGGGCCTTTTGCCTTAGCGCTTAGTTTGTGGGCTAGTGCCATGTTTTTACAACAAACGATGGTGGCAGGCTTCTCCTTTTTGAAAAGCTTAATTAGCTTTATTGTGCCCGTTATCTTCTCTGGTTTTTTAATGAGTTTATTTTATTTGGTGGTGCCTAATCGTCGTATTAAATTCCGCGATGCGATGGTGGGTGGTTTTTTTGCCGCCATAATCTTTGAAATAATGCGCAACGGCTTTACCCTTTACCTTAGCTATTTCCCGACCTATACCCTGATTTATGGTGCCTTTGCTATTTTGCCAATCTTTTTGATCTGGGTTTATATGTCTTGGCTGGTATTATTGTTGGGCGCCTATATTGTTTCTTTGATGCCGCAAATCCGTCGTGGTGTGATTGCTAAGGATAGCCATTCTGGCGCCCGGCTACTGCTTGCTATCAAAGTCATCCGTGCCCTGAATGAAACCAGACAGCAGCAACCCGGACTTAGCGAATCCCAACTGATGGCGATGATTCCAAGTAACTATTTGAATATTCACAATGTACTGGAGGCCTTAGCCGATTTAGGCTATGTGATGCGCGGTACTGATAGTAAAGAAGGGGTATGGGCCTTGGTCTGTAGCGATCAGCAGTCGCTAAAACCCTTAATTGACTGCTTTTTATTCGATAAAAATATGGCGCAGGTGCTGAGTGATGAACGTATCTACGCAGCGGTACAAAAGACGATTGATAATGAAGACGTACCCGTCAGTGCGATCTATTAAAAACATCAGCCCGGAACACAATTGTTCCGGGCTGTTAGCTTAGAAGAGCTTAACTAGCGACTCATCCCACGCCTCTGAGTTTGCCTCATCGCTATGATTGCGGTTATTTGTTAAGACCTCAACATCCACCCTCGCCTCCGGTGCTGGGCGGCAGCAACAAGGCAGTACCTCATCCGGATTGATGTAAGCCAAGGGCTCAATGAGGTACTCCACCTGACCATCAACTAAGGGGGTACGACATGAGCCGCAGTAACCTGCTCGACATTGATACTCAACCACATAGCCTTGACGTTCTAGACCCTCAAGCATGGTCTCACCGCTTAAAAGCTCAAAGCTACCGTCCCATGTATAGACTCGACTCATAACTCAAAGCCTGATAAGTCGTCTGGGTTAATTTCAGCATCAATTTGACCGATAAGGTAGGAACTGATTTCTACCTCTTGTGGGGCTACCTGTACATTATCCGAGGATAACCAAGCATTAATCCAAGGAATGGGGTTTTGGGTAGCGCCTTCAAAGGCAGGTTGAAGACCCACCGCCATCATACGTGTATTGGTAATGTACTCCACGTACTTACATAAAATATCGCGGTTTAGACCAATCATTGAGCCGTCCTTAAATAAATAAGCAGCCCATTCCTTTTCCTGTTCGGCCGAGTCTTTGAACATTTGAAAGCATTCCTGCTCAAGTTCTTTAGCAATATCGACCATTTCCGGATCGTCTTGACCACTCCGCATTAAGTTCAGCATATGCTGGGTGCTCACCAGATGCAGGGCCTCATCACGTGCGATTAGTTTAATAATCTTTGCATTTCCCTCCATCAGTTTTCTTTCGGCAAAGGCAAAGGAGCAAGCAAAGCTCACATAGAAACGAATGGCTTCTAAAATATTGACCGACATGAGGCAGAGATAAAGCTTTTTCTTAAGCTCTCTAAGACTGATGGTCTCCTGCTTGCCATTTAGCGTATGCGTACCCTCACCAAAGAGTTGATATAAGGACACAGTGCGGATTAAATCATCATAGTACTTCGAGATATCACGCGCACGCTCTAAAATATGCTCATTGCTGACAATACCATCAAATACCACGGATGGATCATTGATGATATTACGAATAATATGGGTATAGGAACGAGAGTGAATGGTTTCAGAGAATGACCACGTCTCAATCCACGTCTCTAACTCCGGTAGCGACACAATCGGCAAGAAGGCCACATTTGGACTACGGCCTTGAATGGAGTCAAGCAAAGTTTGATACTTTAAATTAGAAATAAATATATGCTTTTCATGCTCAGGCAAATTTGCATAATCAATTCTATCCTGTGAGACATCGACTTCTTCCGGACGCCAGAAGAAAGATAATTGCTTTTCAATGAGCTTTTCAAACACCTCAAATTTTTGCTGATCGTAGCGCGCCACATTCACACTCTGACCGAAAAACATCGGTTCTAAAAGCGCATTATTGGGGGTTTCATTAAAGGTACTATATAGCATAAAAACTCGAATAAAAAACTAGTGGAGGCACTTAAAGAAGCCTTAGCTAAAAGCTGTCAGTTTAAGTGCCGTTTATGAATGAAGCAGATTAAATTTTGCACGCACCGCTTGCGCAATCGTCGTCTTCAGCACCGCTCATCGTGACTAAATCACCTTGATCATCTTGTGCACCGTCGCGCGTGTTATGGTAGTACAAGGTTTTGAGACCGTATTTATACGCATTGAGTAAATCCTTTAATAATTCACTCATGGGCACACGACCACCAGCAAAACGTGACGGGTCATAGTTAGTGTTAGCAGAAATGGCTTGATCGACAAACTTCTGCATAATACCGACTAAACGTAGGTAGCCATCATTGGATGGCATTTGCCATAAGGTCTCGTATTGATGCTTTAAGCGACGATATTCCGGTACCACTTGACGTAACACACCGTCTTTGGAAGCCTTAATCGTAATCAGTCCGCGCGGTGGTTCAATCCCGTTAGTGGCATTAGAAATCTGACTTGAGGTTTCTGAAGGCATCAAGGCAGTTAAGGTTGAGTTACGCAAACCGTGAGTTTTAATTTCTTCGCGCAAAGATTCCCAATCCAAATGTAAAGGCTCTTGGCAGAATGCGTCAATATCCTTTTTATAAGTATCAATAGGCAAAATGCCTTCGGCATAGCTTGTTTCATTAAAGGCTAAGCAAGGACCAAATTCCTTAGATAAATTCATTGATGCCTTTAACAAATAGTACTGAATGGCTTCAAAGGTACGATGAGTTAAGGCATTACCACTGCCGTCGGAGTAGCGAGCGCCGTTCTTAGCTAAATAATATGCAAAGTTAATCACGCCGACACCCAGAGTACGACGATTCATGGTGGCAATTTTCGCCGCTTTAATTGGATAGTCTTGATAGTCTAGTAAAGCATCTAAGGCACGTACAATCAAATCCGCTAAATGCTCTAATTCATCTAGAGACTCAAGCGCACCCAAGTTAAAGGCAGATAGCGTACATAACGCAATCTCGCCCTTTTCATCATTAATATCATCTAAAGGCTTGGTCGGTAACGCAATCTCTAAGCATAAATTCGATTGACGCACCGGTGCCACCTGCGGATTAAACGGGCTATGCGTATTACAATGGTCAACGTTTTGAATATAAATACGACCCGTACCAGCCCGCTCTTGCATCATTAGGGAGAATAAGTCGGCAGCTTTAACCGAACGCTTACGAATTGACTCATCCTGTTCGTACTGTACATATAAGCGTTCAAACTCATCCTGATCGGCAAAGAAGGTATCATATAAGCCTGGTACATCCGAGGGTGAGAATAAGGTGATATTGCCACCTTTAATCAGACGTTGATAGAGTAAACGGTTAATCTGTACACCGTAATCCATATGGCGCACGCGGTTTTCCTCAACCCCACGGTTATTTTTAAGTACTAATAAGGACTCAACCTCTAAATGCCACATTGGGTAGAATAAGGTCGCCGCACCACCACGCACCCCTCCCTGAGAACAACATTTAACCGCTGTTTGGAAGTGCTTATAAAACGGGATACAACCGGTATGCTGGGCTTCACCACCACGAATCGCACTACCCACCGCACGTATACGTCCGGCATTAATACCAATACCGGCACGCTGAGACACATAGCGTACGATGGCGGCACTGGTGGCATTAATTGAGTCCAGACTATCGTCACATTCAATTAAGACGCATGAACTGAATTGACGTGTGGGTGTACGCACCCCGGCCATAATGGGCGTCGGCAAAGAAATTTTAAAGGTGGAAATGGCATCATAGAAGTCTTTAACATACTGTAGCCGCGTGCTTTTAGGGTATTTTGAAAATAAGCAAGCAGCCACTAGCACATACAAAAACTGTGGACTTTCGAAGATCTCGCCAGTCACGCGATTCTGTACTAAATACTTACCCTGTAACTGATTCACTGCCGCATAAGCAAAGTTTAAGTCGCGCCCATGCACCAAAAAGGAATCCATTTCATCAAATTCCGCCTCGCTATAGTCCTCTAGCAAGTGTGCATCGTAACGATTATCCGCAACCATCCTTTGTACATGCTCATACAATCGCGGTGGTTCAAACTGACCATAGGCCTTTTTGCGCAAGTGGAAAATGGCTAAACGAGCAGCTAAAAACTGATAATCTGGTGTTTCCTCGGAGATTAAATCAGCGGCAGCTTTAATAATGGTTTCGTGAATATGCTCAGTTTTAATACCATCATAAAACTGAATTTGCGAACGTAACTCTACCTGAGAAACTGAGACATTATCCAAGCCCTCGGCAGCCCAATCTAAGACACGGTGGATTTTATCGAGATCAAGCGCTTCCTGACGACCGTCTCGCTTGGTCACCAAAAGAGATTTATTCATGAGCCAACCCTTAAAAATGGGCCTTTTGGACTTACTTCGCATCTGTGCCAAGCAAAGCCAAAAAACCTATATATAGTGAAAATATGTTTTTCAAAAACAATATGTAGTATTAGATGATAAAAGCACAGCAAAATCAAGTGAAATTAAGTGCTAAAGAATTTAAATTTTAACAGCCTAAATGCTTGACTTTTTGCGAATACAATTTAAGGAGTGCTAAGCACAGGTGGCTACGCCTTTTGCGCTGCACTATCAACTAATTAGTTTAAGTTTGAGCAAAAAAACTGCTGTGTTTTTTGAACTCAGCGTAAGTCTTTAACAACAAATTTGGATCCGCTTTTTTAAGCAGACTCGCATCTGATAAGGTTCGACGCCATAATTTAGCCCCTTTTTGACCATTAAATAGACCAAGTAAGGGCTTGAACACAAATCGTAGTGGCACCCCTGCCGCATGCTGCCTCACGGCATAGTCATACATGCTTTGAATCAGGCTATCGGTATCAGGATGGTCGATATCCGGCCATAGCAAGCGACTGATTTCGCCAATGCGATAAGGTTCATGCCACGCTGCACGCCCGACCATAATGCCCTCAAAGCGTTGTGCTTGCTCAAACATCTGTGCCACTTCACTCAGACCACCATTTAAAATAAAGCGGGCCTCGGGAAAATCCTGCTTTAGCTGAGCCACCCATTGATAGCGTAAAGGTGGGATATCACGATTATCCTTGGGTGATAATCCCTTTAACACGGCATTACGTGCATGCACAATAAATACGCGAGTTGCGCTTTTTTGGATTAAGGTGCCGACGAAATCACGTACAAAGCCATAATCCTCACTGTAATCCAGGCCCAAGCGGTGCTTTACTGTCACCGGTATGCTGACTGCATCCTGCATGGCCTTGAGACAGTCCGCCACTAACTCACTCTCTGCCATCAAACAAGCACCAAAGGCACCCTTTTGTACCCGCTCCGAGGGACAGCCACAATTCAAATTAATTTCATCATAGCCCCATGCCGCACCGAGCTTTGCAGAATGCACTAAATCTGTGCGCTCACTGCCACCTAATTGTAAGGCCACCGGATGCTCTTCTTGATTAAACTGTAAATGCCTGGCCACATCGCCATAAACTAAGGCACCGGTAGTTACCATCTCAGTATAAAGTAAGGCCTTAGGCGCTAATAAACGATAGAAAAAACGCGCATGCCTATCGCTCACATCCAACATCGGTGCGATGGATAAGCGCCAAGGCTTAGCGGCCGACTCATACAATGACTGCTGAGCGACAGTGTTTAAAATACAATTACTCATCAAAAACTAGGCACGTATAAAGGGATTCATTTTGACTTCACTACTTTTATCGATGGATTTTTTTATCTCACTATAGCGACGTAGCACTTCGGATTTATAAACCACACCCATCAAATGCGGCGGATCGGCAAAATCCAATACCGGTAAACGCTCACCATTATAAGTGACGAAAGCGTCCTGCACTTCATCTAAGGTCATTCGCAAATGTAAAGGCTCCAAATAGGTGCGTGAGATTAAATGCGCAGGGATAGGCTCCTCTAGATTTAAGGCACCTAAGAGGCTACGGGTAATGTCTTTATGCGCCAGAACACCTAAAAATTCATTTTTATCATTAATCACATAAAGATAACGCACACTGAGTTCAGTAAATAAATCAATGGCTTCACCCACCAGCGTATCGGCATGAATCACATTTTCAGGCTTTTTGTTAATCAGTTGCTCAATGCGGACATTACTCAAGCGATGACGTAAGCGGATATCCTCTTCGCGGTTCGTGGTGACGTTAAACATCACTAATCCTTTGATGCGACGTGCTAGAAAAGCAGCGCTAACGCATGCAAAAACCACCGGCACCACTAAGGATTGGTTATAAGACATCTCCACCATCATAATAATGGCCATTAAAGGCGCACTGGAAGCAGCGGATAAAAATGCCCCCATACCGAGAATCACAAAAACCGGACTGTAATAATGCAATTCGGGAAAGACAAGCATCGCCGTGTTAAGGCTTAACAAGGCGACAGCTGCACCGATAAACATAATTGGTGTAATCACCCCGCCGACCGCACCAGAGCCGACGGAAACTAAGGTCGCCGCCACTTTTAAGAATAAAAACATGGCTAATAACTGCCAGTTCCAATCGGCTCCATGAATTAAGGTAGAAACAATCGAATCACCATTACCCGCCAGACGAGGATCGTAAAGTAAAAAGACGCCGACCACTAAACCGGCTAAACTCATGCGAAGTGGCAATGGTAAGGGGATAATTTTGAAACCCTTTTTAGCCCAGTCCAAGGTTTTTAAAAAAAGTGGCGATAAGATCCCACCTAATAAACCGACCAGCACAGCAGCAATTAATAGTTCAGCGCTTAAGGAAATTTCTAAATTCACCTCATAGGCTAAATAATGACTACCGAAATAACGTGTTGTCAGATGGGCCGTCATGGCAGCTAATAATAAAGGCGCAACGATCACCATGGACATGCTACCGACCACAATCTCTGCCACAAATAAGGCCCCAGCAATGGGCGTATGGTAGGCGGCAGACACAGCACCGGCTGCGCCGCATGCAACAATTAAGCGTAATTGCTTGGCATCCATAAAGAAAAAACGACCAATGGCCGAGGAAATCATGGAGCCCATATGAATCATCGGTCCCTCACGACCGATGGAAAAGCCAGAGGTGATCACGGTCAGGGAGGACAGAATACGCAAAACGCCTTGCTTAATTGAAAGACGACCATCGCCAAGCGCAACCGCCTCCATGTAGTCGGAGTTGGTGTCAGTCTTAATCCGAGCCGACCAAGTTAACAACAAGCCACCAACTAAACCCGCAAGACTTGGATAAAGCAAGGTCTGCCAGGTACTGTATTGACTGACGATATCACTAATGCTGCCACTCCTACCCACCATCAACCACTGTAAGAGTTTAACCCCTTGAAAAAACAATAAGGTGGCCAAGGCGCCGATCACCCCCATCAATAAGGCCCAAAACAATAAGATGGCTTGGCTGTGAAAGACAGGACGACTACTTAGGCGTCGACGAAGATAATTTAAACGTCGCTTTATCATTGCGCTTGCTAATTGTGAGTAAAATAAACAATAAATCTAGGGTACGAGGCTGGCCTTGATTAGGATTTCGCAGCATAGACTGGTAAAATCACCCTAAAGTCATTATTTTACTAAGCATTTTCCATTTTATAAGATTAAATTAACTCTATGGCTGTTTTTACTCCCGTATCTCCTGAAGCTGCTCAGAAGATTTTACAAGATTATGATTTAGGTGAGTTTGTGTCAATGCAAGGCATCACGGCCGGCATTGAAAATACCAATTACTTTTTGAGCACCACCCAGGGCGAGTATGTACTGACCATTTTTGAAGTACTGACACAGGAGCAAATCCCCTTCTACTTGGATTTGATGTATGGTCTTGGGCTCAAAAAGCAGGCGGTACCGATGCCACAAAAGCGTCGTGACGGTACCATTTGGGGCTTGTTTGAGGGTAAGCCGATGTGTATTGTGGTGCGTCTCAACGGTGGTTGGGAAGCGCATCCCAGCGCTAGGCATTGTGAAATTGTGGCACGTGCTCAGGCTAGACAGCATATTGCCGCCTATGACCTACCCTTAAACCAGCCTAATTTACGTGGCTTAAGCTGGTGGCAAGAGACTTATCCAAAAATCAAAGAATTTCTTAGCCCTGCACAACAGGATTTATATGAAAAATCATTAGCCGAACAGATTGAGATACAAAGCGACTATGCATGGCGTCAAATGCCCGGAGGTCCCTGTCACTGTGACCTGTTCCGCGATAATGTCTTATTTGACGGCACTTACGAGCACCCCAGTTTAGGCGGTGTGATTGATTTTTATTTTGCTGGGGTCGATCGCTGGTTGTTTGATGTCGCCGTTGCGGTTAATGACTGGTGTATTGAGCGCGAAAGTGGTGAATTAATACCTGAGTTAGTGGAGGCTTGGCTTAATAGCTATCACCAGGGTCGGTCCTTTACCGATGCAGAGCGAGCCTTGTGGCCAGTTGCACTACGAGCAGCAGCACTGAGATTTTGGACTTCTAGACTCTATGATTTCTATCTGCCACGCCCAGCGCAAAGCTTAAAACCACACGATCCTACACACTTTGAGCGCATCCTTAAAGCTCGTACCGATGGCGAAATTCCGCCTTTACCCACCCGCTAAGGACTGTTAATGCAAGCATTAAGACTTCCAGCAAGCGCCGGTTTCGACTGGCTTCTCAAGGGCTTTGCTATTTTCAAAAAGCGCCCTGCGTTTTTTCTATTACTTGCCTTTATCTGGCATTTAAATACGATCTTTAGCATCCAGCTACTAGGGCTTTTTGGTTTATTTAGTGTGGCCTTGGTGCAGCCGCTATATGTCGCTTTTATTTTGTTATGTTGCCATCATATCAACGCAGGAAAGCGCTTTAGTCTAAATGAGCTAGTTGATGTTTTTAAGCAGGGTAACATCCTGAAGCCGTTGCTAGTGGCAGGTTTTGTCTATGGGGTGATCTTTATCATCCTAAATATGTTTTTCACCCCCGCTTTGATTAAAGAAAGTGAGATGTCGCATCTCATCGATGCGCTCACCGCAGCCGAGATTACCGAGGAGTCGTATGCTGCTATCGCCAGCTCGATAAATGTCTTTGCTATCGTGGTGATGATCGTTTATTCGCTACTGATCACCCTAGTCTACTGGTTTGTCCCTTCATTAATTTTATGGAATGGCACTGAAGTTGTAAAATCTATTGTCTTTTCTGTGATCGGCGTGATGCGTAATTTAGGCGCCTTTGTCATGTTAGGCCTACCCGCTTTGCTTGGTGGCTATGTGATATGGAATTTAATTTTTGTTGCAATGTCGTTTGGCGCAGTCGGTGCTTTTCTTGCATTTATACTGCAACTAATTTTAATATCACTACTAATGAGCCTTTACTGTGCCATGTATATTAGTTACAAACAAATATATCAAAGCGCTTAGTTTAGTGAAAGCGCTATTAATCTGAATTCAATTGACTGAGGAAATACAATCATGACTAAAAAGCTACTAGCAGCAGCCGCCATTAGTCTTAGCTTAACAGCCTGCCAAGGGATGGATATTGCCGGTATGATTGGTGCCGCTGGTACCTTGGCTAGCGCAGCTTCGATTGACGATGGTGAAATCCGAGCTTTAGGAGTGCGTACCCAACAAAAACTGGACGGTGAAAACAAGGTGGCTTCTGCCTCCAGCCCCTATACTAAGCGCTTAAATCGCATCACACGTAATCTTAAAAGCGATAGCGGTCATCAGTTAAATTATAAGGTCTATGTGACTCCTGAAATTAATGCCTTTGCCCTGCCAAATGGCGGTATCCGCGTCTATAGTGGTCTGATGGATAAAATGACGGATGATGAATTGCTTTATGTCATTGGGCATGAGGTCGGGCATGTGGTGCATGGTCACTCTAAGCAGCAAGCTCGCACCCAATTACTGAGCTCAGCAGCACTACAAGCGGTTGCTTCCAGTGGTTCGCCAGTCGCTGCCCTATCAAGTGGCGCCATCGGTCGATTAGGTCATCAGCTAATCAATGCGCAATACTCTCAAGCCCATGAGTATGAAGCTGACGCCTACGGGCTTAAAGTCTTAAAAGCGCATGGCAAAGGCAAGGAGCCGGCTGTGTCTGCGCTACGTAAGCTGGCCGCCCTAGGTGGCAATAACTCCAGCATTTTCGCCTCACACCCTAACCCATCGGCGCGTGCGGATCGTATGGATAAGAGCAACTAAGCAAACTACGCATTCAGTAAGTAGTTCAGACTTTCAGCGAGTGTTAATTCGGGCATTAAGTGATTAATGCCCGAATGGTTTGGATAGGCAATATGGGCTAAATACAAACCATCCGCCATAAAGGTGGGGGCAGCGTATTTACGTGCGCGATGCGCCAGAATTTCAGCCATATACTCGGGTTGATATTTTCCCTTACCGACATAGACGAGAGAACCAACAATATTTCGCACCATATGATGTAAAAACCCGTCACCCCGAACTGTAAAGATAAATAAATGACCCTGTTGACGAATACTTAAATCATAAATGGTACGGATCGGCGAATGCGCCTGACACTCTGAAGAACGAAAACTACTGAAATCATGCGTACCCACTAGATATGTGGCCGCTGCCTGCATTTGCTTTAAGTCTAAGGGCAAATGAAACCACCCCACTAAGCCATTGAGGAGCGCCGAAGCAACCGGGTGATTGCGCAAAATATAGATATAGGTACGGGCTTTGGCATCAAAGCGAGCATGAAAATCCGCCGCCACCTCGGTCGCCCATTTAATCCGTATATCCGGGGGTAAAAAGGCATTAACCCCGCGTACCCAGGAATTATCGCTACGGCTAGCATCCGTATCCAAATGCACTACTTGATTAATTGCATGCACGCCGGTATCGGTACGACCGGCGCAAATAACCTGCGTGGGTGTGGTAATAAATTGACTGAGGGCTGCTTCCACCGCCCCCTGCACGGTAGCTCGTTCACTTTGAATTTGCCAACCCGAGTAGGCCTGCCCTTGATAGGAAATACCTAAAGCTATACGATGCTTAGCCATCAATCGCTATCCAAATCGAGATTGATTTCTTTAAGTTTGGCTCTAAACGCTTTAGCAGCTGGACTTTGATCGAGCTCGGAGGCAGCACGTGGCTTTGGCACTGTGCCGGACTTGTCACGCTGAGCTTCTGCGCAATTGCTCCGACCACTCGTTGATATTTTCTGAGCTAGAAAGACGAATAATGCAATCAAGACAACAAGTATCACTAAACTTATGGCGACATGGTCATTGATAAAAAGCAATAATTTCATCTTTCTAAAGGCTCAGACAATCAAATACTGAATCAGCTAGGATTTACAGCTCACCCAAGGCAATTCGTAACATACGGCGTAAAGGCTCTGCTGCCCCCCAAAGTAACTGATCGCCAATGGTAAAGGCACTGATATACTCCGGACCCATATTAAGCTTGCGTACACGACCCACCGGGATATCTAAAGTACCCGTTACCGCAATCGGTGTTAATTCACGCATCGTCACTTCGCGTTCATTCGGAATTAATTTGGCCCAATCACTACTGCTACTGATGATATCGTTGATCTCATCTAAAGGCACATCCTTTTTCAGCTTGAAGGTTAAGGCCTGACTATGACAACGCATGGCACCGATACGCACGCATAAACCGTCGATCGGAATCAGCTCATCACCGCTACGACCTAACACCTTATTGGTCTCAGCCTGCGCCTTCCACTCCTCACGTGATTGACCATTGTCCAACTGAGTATCGATCCAAGGAATTAAACTACCGCCTAAAGGTACGCCAAAGTTACTGTGTGGTAGGCTCTCATCACGTTGCGTAGCTAATACCTGACGATCAATGTCTAAAATAGCCGAGGCAGGATCATCTAATAATGATTGAACTGAGTTGCCGATAATGCCAAACTGCGTCAACAGCTCACGCATATGCTGTGCACCACCACCAGACGCTGCCTGATAAGTCATACTACTCATCCACTCAACCAGACCGGCTTTAAATAAACCGCCAACACCCATTAACATACAGCTAACAGTGCAGTTACCACCGATAAAATCACGCACCCCCTTGCTCAGCGAGGCATCAATTAAATCACGGTTAATTGGATCAAGTACAATCACGGCGTCATCGTGCATGCGTAAGGCGCTGGCCGCATCAATCCAAATGCCATCCCAGCCCGCTGCGCGTAGCTTAGGGTACACCTCATTGGTGTAATCGCCACCTTGAGCAGTTACAATGATGGGTAATTTCTTAAGCATGTCGATATCATAGGCGTCCTGTAAAGGCGCTGCGCCTTCAGCCCATTCGGGTGCGGCACCACCAACATTGCTCGTAGAGAAAAATACCGGTTCGATCAATTTAAAATCACCCTCATCGCGCATGCGCTGCATGAGAACCGAACCCACCATGCCTCGCCAACCGACAAGACCAACTGCTTTTGACATAGATTTGCTCACTTATAAAAATACTTAATCTGAAATAATATCATTATCACCCTAGCTGAGTAGATAATCGGCTTTAATTGTCACGATTAAATTGTACTGACAATGCTTAGCCCTGCAGCGCAGCTAATACCGCATCACCCATGGCTTTGGTGCCGACCTTGTTAGTACCTGCTTCATAAATATCGGCCGTGCGATAACCCTCAGCCAACACCTGACGCACTGCAGTCTCAATGCGCTGTGCTGGTGCTTCCAAATCAAAGCTGTAGCGTAACATCATAGCAGCAGAGAGTATTTGCGCCAAGGGGTTAGCAATATCCTGGCCGGCAATATCTGGTGCAGAGCCATGACTTGGCTCATAAAGCCCCTGATTTTTTTCATTTAATGAGGCTGAAGGCAGCATACCGATAGAGCCAGTCAACATCGCCGCTTCATCCGATA
This sequence comes from Oligella sp. HMSC05A10, assembly GCF_001808335.1. Classification (NCBI taxonomy): domain Bacteria; kingdom Pseudomonadati; phylum Pseudomonadota; class Betaproteobacteria; order Burkholderiales; family Alcaligenaceae; genus Oligella; species Oligella sp. HMSC05A10. The sequence continues at coordinate 37,906 of NZ_KV792897.1, forward strand.
AAATATCGCCAAATAAATTACCGGTCACAACCACATCCAATTCCTTAGGTGCACGCACGAGTTGCATCGCCGCATTATCCACGTACATATGATTTAACTCCACCTCGGGATAATGACGACTCTCATCAATCATAATATTGCGCCAAAATTGTGAGGTTTCGAGTACATTGGCCTTATCGACACTGAGTAACTTAACGCGACGCTTTTTAGCCGCTTCAAAAGCAATTTTGGCAATACGACGGACCTCGCTATCAGCATAACGCATGGTATCAAAACCCTCGTCCTCACCTTGGAATGGACCATCTTCTACCTTACGCACACCGCGTGGCGTACCGAAATAAATATCACCAGTTAATTCGCGTACAATGAGTAAATCTAAGCCTGCGACCACTTCCGGCTTTAGAGAAGAAGCGTTTGCTAATTCAGGGTATAAAATGGCCGGGCGTAAATTAGCAAAAAGTCCTAAGGCCTTACGTAATCCAAGAATTGCCTGTTCAGGACGTAAATGACGCGGCAAGGCGTCATACTTCCAATCACCCACAGCGCCAAACAAAATCGCATCTGCATTTTTTGCTAATTCCAAAGTGCGCTCGGGTAAAGGATGACCGTCACTCTCATAAGCGGCACCGCCCACGGGCGCCTCTTCAAAGCTCAGATCCAAATCTAAGGCTTTTAATACACGCAATGCCTGCGCCATAATTTCAGGACCAATACCGTCACCGGGTAAAACTGCTACTTTAAAAGTCATAATCGATATCTTTTTATAAAATCAGACCTTAAATGCCTTAAGGTCTGTGGATTGATAATTGTCGTCTTAAATTAAGCCACAACGTTGGCAAGCCATGGTTTCTCAGCTAAGCGCTTAGCCTCATAGGCTTTAATTTTATCCGCTTCACGTAATGTTAGACCAATATCGTCAAGGCCGTTTAGTAAGCAATACTTTCTGAAACTATCGATATCAAAACGATAACTATCACCAGAAGGAGCTGTAACTTCCTGCTGTTCCAAGTCAATCCGCAGCTCATAGCCAGGATTAGCCTCAACCTCTGCAAACAGTTTGTCCACCTCAGCTTCACTTAAAATAATCGGTAATAAGCCATTCTTAAAACTGTTATTAAAGAAAATATCCGCATAAGATGGGGCAATAATGGCTTTAAAACCATATTGCATCAAAGCCCAAGGTGCATGCTCACGACTAGAACCGCAACCAAAGTTCTCCCGAGCTAATAAAATCGATGCACCTTGATAACGATCTTGATTTAACACAAAATCCGGATTTAAAGGACGCTTCGTATTGTCCATACCCGGCTCACCATGATCTAAATAGCGCAATTCGTCAAATAAATTAGGACCAAAACCCGTGCGTTTAATGGATTTTAAAAATTGTTTTGGGATAATCAAATCCGTATCAACATTAGCGCGATCTAAGGGAGCAACTAAGCCCTGATGAATAGTAAATGCGTCCATGCTTACTCTCCTAATTGACGAACATCAACAAAATGGCCACTAACCGCAGCCGCGGCAGCCATCGCCGGACTGACTAAATGGGTACGACCGCCCATGCCCTGACGCCCTTCAAAGTTACGATTAGAGGTCGAGGCGCAACGCTCACCCGGCTCTAAGCGGTCGGCATTCATCGCTAAACACATAGAACAACCCGGCTCTCGCCATTCAAAACCTGCCTCTATGAAAATTTTATCCAGCCCCTCTGCCTCAGCCTGTTGTTTGACTAGGCCTGAACCGGGGACCACTAGCGCTTGAGTCACATTAGCGGCGACCTTTCTGCCCTTGGCAATCGCAGCAGCCTCACGCAAATCCTCAATACGAGAGTTAGTACAGGAGCCGATAAAGACTTTATCAATCCTAATCTCATTTATCGGCATATCGGCCTGCAAGCCCATATAGGATAAAGCACGTTCAATACCTGAGCGCTTAACCGCATCACGTTCAGAGGCTGGATTAGGCACCTTGTCCTCAATACTTAAGACCATCTCCGGTGAAGTACCCCAGGTCACCTGAGGCCGAATATCTGCGGCATCAATTTCAATAACTTTATCAAAATGTGCACCCTCGTCAGATACTAAGGTCTTCCAATAAGCGACCGCCTGCTCCCATTGCTCTGCATTAGGCGCGTAAGGACGTCCCTTAAAGTACTCAATGGTTTTATCATCCACTGCGACCATACCGGAACGAGCACCCGCCTCAATCGCCATATTACAGACGGTCATACGGCCCTCAACCGATAAATCACGAATAGCACTGCCACCGAATTCGATCGCATAACCAGTGCCACCGGCAGTACCAATCACACCAATCACATGTAGCACGAGATCTTTGGCACTACAGCCAAAAGGTAGTTTACCCTCGACCTTAATCAGCATGTTTTTATCTTTTTTCTTTAATAAGGTCTGCGTCGCTAATACATGCTCAACCTCGGAGGTACCGATACCAAAAGCCAAGGCGCCAAAGGCGCCATGGGTACTGGTATGCGAGTCGCCACAAACTACCGTCATACCGGGTAAGGTTGCGCCCTGCTCTGGACCCGTCACATGCACAATCCCTTGGCGAATATCATCCATACCGTAACGAACGATTTTGTACTCGGTGCAGTTTTTTTGCAAGGTATCGACTTGTAGCTTGGAAATCGGATCCTCAATCCCCTGCTCACGATTCACAGTGGGCACATTATGATCCTCTACCGCCAAATTGGCACTAATGCGCCATGGCTGACGACCAGCCATTTTCAAGCCCTCAAACGCCTGCGGACTGGTAACCTCATGCAATAAATGACGGTCAATATACAAAATACAGGTACCGTCTTCCTGTTGGTGCACTACGTGCTCTTCCCATAACTTGTCGTACAATGTTTTAGCCATGCTTATCTCCAAATGCTAAAAAACGTTCTTAAACAATTGTCCCAACTATTTAAAGGCGTAACAAGTCAAATCGATATACTAGTACCAGTACTACTATACTGTACAAATACTTAAAAAGACGAGCCTTGATTCAAAACTCGTCCTTTACGATGATGCTTAATTGAAATTAATAATACATTTCAAACTCAATGGGATGCGGCGTGACACGTAATCTATCCACCTCTTTCATCTTCAACTCGATATAGGCATCAATCAGATCGTCGGTAAAGACGCCACCAGCCAACAAGAAATCACGATCGCCATCCAAAGCCTCTAAGGCCTGCTCCAAAGAAGAAGCCACGGTTGGCACCTTGACATCCTCTTCTGGGGGTAAATCATAGAGGTTTTTATCGGCTGGATCACCGGGATGAATTCTATTTTGAATGCCGTCTAAACCCGCCATTAATAAAGCGGCAAAACATAAATATGGATTTGCCAGCGGATCTGGGAAACGCACCTCAATACGTCGTCCATTAGGGCTACTCACATACGGGATACGAATGGAAGCCGAGCGGTTACGCGCAGAATAGGCTAACTTCACGGGCGCTTCAAAATGCGGCACCAAACGCTTATACGAATTAGTGCCCGGATTAGTGATCGCATTTAAAGCACGTGCATGCTTAATCACGCCACCAATATAAAACAATGCTGTATCCGACAAACCGGCATAGCCATTACCCGAGAAGATATTCTGACCATCCTTCCAAATAGACTGATGCACGTGCATGCCAGAACCATTGGTTCCAAAAAGCGGCTTAGGCATAAAGGTAGCTGTCTTGCCGTAGATTTGAGCCAAACTATGGACAGTATATTTTAAAATCTGATTCCAATCCGCACGCTCAACCAAGGTAGAAAAACGAGTACCAATTTCTAATTGGGCGGTCGCCACCTCTGGGTGATGAATTTCTACTGGCACGCCCTGTTGCTCTAATAGTAAACAAGCCTCAGCCCTAAAATCTGCAAAGGCATCGGTCGGTGGTACTGGCGCATAACCACCTAAATGTCGTGGTCTAAAGCCGTTATTACGGCCATTCATCTCATCATCGCTAACCCAGGGACCCTGATCGGTAGTCACCTTAAAACTGCAATGCTGTGGCTCAGCATTCCAGGTGATACCGTCAAAAACAAAAAACTCAGGCTCTGGCCCAAAAAAGGCCGCATCACCAATACCGGTGGATTTTAAATAGGCTTCAGCACGTCTAGCAACGGATCTAGGCGCACGCTCATAACCTTTAAGATCGACCGGGTCCAACACATCACAGCTCATGATTAAGGTGGTTTCTTCGCGGAAAGGATCTAAACGCGCCGTGCTAGCATCCGGCACTAACAGCATATCGGAGGCCTCCACCCCCTTCCACCCGGGTATAGAGGAGCCATCAAAGGCGTAGCCCGACTCGAAATAGTCCTCGTCTAAATGTCTGGCCGGAATGCTCATATGATGCTCTTTACCTACGGTGTCGGTATAGCGTAAGTCCACAAATTTAACTTCGTGTTGACCAATAAGCTCAAGCACCTGGGTGGGGGTTGTCATGAAATTCTCCTGAAACAACAAATTTAATAGCTAACACTATATTATGAACGGTTTTGTGTGGGATTTTTTACAATTTGCTGAATTTTAATGTAAACAAATTTTAATGCGACTTAGTCCAAAAATATCGCCTGCAAATCATTTAAAAAACGCCAGCCTAAGTCAGTCGCTTTATATACCAAAGCGGAGTCTTCAAGTAATTGCTTATCGATGGCACGCTGCAAGGGCTTTTTCATCAGCAAAGACGAGAGACCGGTATGCTCCTCAAATAAGCCTACTGGCACCCCCTCTCTTAGGCGTAAGGCATTGAGCATAAACTCAAAAGGAATGTCTTCTGCATGTAATTCACGCCATTCCACCTGATGCGAGCCATCTGCTTTAATTGCATTGTCCATCCAGTTTTGTGGTGAGCGTTGATTCATCGTCCGCACAATACGATCAGGGAAACTGATTTTGCCGTGGGCGCCGGGGCCGATACCAACATAATCACCAAACTGCCAATAATTCACATTGTGCCGTGCATAGGCACCTGCCTTGGCGTAGGCAGATACTTCATAGTGCTCAAAGCCCTGTGCTGAAGTTAAGGCAATATTTTGCTCTAGCATCTCGTCCACCAAATCCTCCTCTGGCAGATTAGGAGGAGGATATTTAGCAAATACCGTATTTGCTTCGAGGGTTAGATTATAGAGTGATAAATGTTCAGTACCAAAAGCTAAGGCTTGCTGTAAATCGCGTTCATGATCTGACAAGCTCTGAGCAGGTAAGGCAAACATCAGATCCAGATTAATCCGTGGAAAATAGCGCTGTGCAATCTCAATCGCAGTCATAGCCTCTTCAGCACTATGAATACGTCCCAGCGTGCGCAAATGCTCGTTATTAAAACTTTGAATTCCTAGTGATAAGCGATTAATGCCGGCTGCGGCAAACTCCTTAAATTTAGTTGCTTCGACCGTACCGGGATTAGCTTCCATCGTAATTTCAATCGCGGGACCAATGCTCAAGAGATTTCTTAACATACTTAGCAAATGGTCCATGGCCTTTGCAGAAAGGAGGCTTGGCGTACCACCACCAATAAAGACGGTGTGTATGGTGCGCCCCCAAATATGCGGCAAATGATGTATTAAGTCCGCTTCCAAGGCCTTTAAATACTGCTCTTCTGGAATACCACCCTGTAAGGCATGTGAATTAAAATCACAATAAGGACACTTTTGCACACACCATGGCACATGCACATAGAGCGACAAAGGTGGCAATGCCTCTACAAACTGTGGTCGTACGCCACCTAATGAATCCCCTGGCTGAGAGGCTACCTTGGCTACGGTGGTGGAGCGGTGAATTGGAATGGTCTTCACTGCTGCGCTTCATCCATTTCTGCAATTAATTTTTTTAAAGCAGCGGCTCGATGGCTTAAACTGTTTTTAAGAGCAGGCTCCATCTCGGCAGCCGTCAGACCATAGTCAGGCAAATAAAAATGCGGGTCATAACCAAAGCCATTGGCTCCACGCGGTTCCTTCACAATCACGCCATGCCACCAGGACTGCGCCACTAAAGGGGCAGGATCGTCAGCGTGTCGAACAAAGACAAGCACCGCTATATAGGCCGCTGATTTGTCACTATGCGCTTTTAATTGACGGATTAAACAGGCGTTATTATTGGCATCTGATTTGGGCTCGCCGAATAAGGTCGCATAGCGTGCTGACATCACACCGGGAAAGCCTTTAAGCGCTGGCACAACGATGCCGGAATCATCGGCAATCGCTGCTAAACCCGTCTCTTTACTGGCGTGACGTGCTTTGGCTAGGGCATTTTCCAAAAATGTATGAAAAGGCTCATCACACTCAGCGACATGAAACTCGCCCTGCGCTTTGATGCTAATCCCATACTGATTAAATAAAGCAACAAACTCCTTGAGTTTGCCCTGATTATTTGAAGCTAAAATAATCTCATCAAGGGTAGTAAGTAAAGACATAAGCTGCTGATTAATCGGTTATAGTTGGGGCCAAGCGTTTTGCTGCACGCGCAATAGTTGGGCAATGCCCTTACCTGCTAGGCTCAATAAGGCATCTAATTCAGTTTTAGAAAAAACCTGTCCCTCAGCCGTGCCCTGAATCTCCACGTAGTGACCACTGCCTGTCATCACCACATTCATATCAGCATCACATGAAGCGTCCTCTTCATAATTGAGATCCAGAATGGGGTGCCCTTGCCACATACCTACTGAAACCGCAGCAACACGGTCATTTAAGGGGTTTTCATCAATTTGCTTTTCCCTCAGCAGCTTCGATACAGCATCTGCCAAAGCAATCCAAGCACCAGTAATTGAAGCGCAACGGGTGCCACCATCGGCTTGAATCACATCACAGTCCAAATGAATCGTACGTTCACCGAGCTTAGAGAGATTTGTCACCGCACGTAGACTGCGACCGATTAAACGCTGAATTTCTTGAGTACGACCACTCTGCTTACCACGTGCCGCCTCTCGCTCAGAACGGCTATGGGTTGAACGCGGCAACATACCATACTCGGCAGTCACCCAACCTTGATTTTTGCCTTTTAAAAAAGGTGGTACCTTATCCAGCACACTGGCATTACATAGTACGATTGTCTGCCCTACTTCAATCAGTACCGAACCCTCAGCATAAGGCGTAAAATTGCGAGTAATTTTAACCTGACGCATGGCAGAAATTTCACGTCCGGAAGGCCGTTGAATATCAATACTAAAGGGTGTATTAGGCATAATTTCCTCGATAAATTTTTACAAATATTCAGATATGCCATATTATAAGGCTTTATCGTGAGTTTTATACCATTGGCACCGCACTTTTAAGGGACTTAAAATGATTTCCAGCATGACTGCTTTTAGTAATGTCAAAACAGAGTTTGAATACGGCACACTTTCAGTGGAGTTGCGTTGCGTGAATAACCGTTATTTGGACTTGAGCTTACGCATGCCTGAAGATTTTAAAGTACTTGAAGAGCAGCTCCGAGAAGTACTTGCACAACATTTACAGCGTGGCAAAGCCGAATTAAAGATCAGCTTCAAACCTGCGCTTTTTGAGGAGCAAGCTGAATTTAGTGCGGAGGCCATGACGCAGGTCTTAACAGAAATTGAAAAAGTACGGCAGTACTTTCCAGATATGCCGACGCCAGGCTTTACGGAGATTGTGCAATTAGCCAAAACAGCACAAGCCCTAGCACAAAGCTCGGAAGCTGAGCAAAATGAAGAAGCGCAACGCTGGCAGTTAATTTATGAGCGTTGTTTAGACACGGTGCATTTAGCGATTAAGGAGTTCAAGGCTATGCGTTTAAGAGAAGGCGCTAGATTAGCTGATACCATGTCAGGCTACGCCGAAGCGATCCTAACCCTAGTTACTCAACTTGAACTGCGCCAAGATGATTTAATCCAGGCACAAAAAGAAAAAATCCAACAACGTCTAACGGAAGCCCTGCAAGCCGTTGCCCCTAATGGTTTTGAGCAAATATCGGGCGAAGAGCTATCTATGCGCATCGCCCAAGAAAGCGCCCTCTTTGGTATGCGTGTGGATATTGCCGAGGAAATCACACGCTTAAAATCACATACCAGTGAATTAAGCTCTTTATTAAGTAATAAACACGATGGCCCAAGCGCAGCTGAACTTCACCAAGAAGAAGTGACTAAACCGCTTCCAAAAAACAACACTATAAATAAGCAAAGCCTGGGTAAACGTTTAGATTTCCTGTTTCAGGAAATGAATAGGGAAATCAACACCATAGGATCCAAATCAGCATCCTTGGACAATACTAACGCCGTCATTGAGATGAAACTCTATGTAGAACAATTACGTGAACAGGCCTTAAATATTGAATAAAACGGCGGGTGAGTTTGACAAAATTAAAAGTACGCCCTATAATCATTTTCTTATCAAATATAGGCGGTTAGCTCAGTTGGTTAGAGCGCTACGTTGACATCGTAGAGGTCGCTGGTTCGACTCCGGTACCGCCTACCATTGCCTATATTGCATAGGATTGTATAGAACTGCATAAGCCCCATAAGACATTGATTTTATGGGGTTTTTTCTTTTGTTATGAAACCATCCGAACTTTTAAAACAAAACTACAGCAAATTGCTGGAGCTCTTTGCTAAATATCCAGAAATAGAAAAGGCAAGAGTATTTGGATCTGTATCACGAGGTGAAGATACGGAAGACAGTGATTTAGATATTATGATTACCTATCCTGTCGGAACATGCTTATTTACTTTAGGTGGCCTTCAAAATGACATTGAAGAGTTATTTCCTTCAATTAAAATTGATTTAATAAATGAGCGACATTATCCAGATACAGCGACATCCCTAATGAACTTAATCTATGAACGAAAACACTAAACATTTAAGATATTGAAAGGTTATGAAAATTATGCTGGATCATTACATCTTTTCTTTGTCAATATGATGTTTAAAAAGCAGTAAGGGACTAGTTATAATATTATTTTCAATTACGGAGTCTAAAGTGGGCAATCAAGCAGTATACACAGATTCTATTGAAGAAAGAAAAAAAATATTAGATCAAGCTATAGGCTCATTAGCCTTAGAAGGTATAGTACCAACTGAAAGAACGCTTGAGGTTTTAAATAAGCTAGTGGAGAAGAAAATCACATCAGAAGAAGCTGTTAAGCTAGTTAATAACTTTGATTAAAATGAGTAAATATTGGCCTTGTCAACGGCAATTTAAAATTGACCCCTTTTCGGGATAATCGGCAATCTAAATTTGACCCCCTAGACGATATTAATTCTGTGAATTAATCGGCAGCATGCCGACCTATCGTTTATCTTTCAAACGATAGCTTTCACCACTCATTTGTAAGCGTCCGGTGAACTCCGATTGACTTCCGTT
>NZ_KV792898.1:0-1360 GCF_001808335.1 Oligella sp. HMSC05A10
CCAAAAAGTATGGTCTTGTAACGGGTTGATCCCTTTAGTATAATCGGGCAATCAAAATTTAGTCGCATCGGGTTATACCGCCTTCACGATGATTGGCTTATGTGGAAGGCGATCTAATACATGTTATGTCTAAAAGGAGAATTCAATGTATGCGAAAGAAATAGCACTTGCCGTTTTCGATGGTGTCGTGTCCATACCTATTGATTTAGCATATGGGGTTAGAAGAACATTTGAGGACTTTGGAGGTAGTGGAAGCGCAACAAGAGTTGCCAATATGGCTGAGAATAAGAGGGTGGCTAACATTATTGAAAATGCCATCAAGTTTGCTAATACAGATGCTGGGCCTATCACTAAAATACTTAAGGTGATTTTAGAAGAATTCTATCGAGATCTCCCTGATTCTGTTATTGAAAAGGCGGCAAAAAAAGCAGGTGTCGGAGCAACCTACATGACATCTCGTGTATCTACACAAGCGGCGTAGGTAAACCTAATTGCCAAAAAATTAACTGCACAAATTACAGCGAAAGTAATCGCACGTCGACTAGCAAAAATGGGTGTGGTTTTGCGTTGGGTGCTTTGATCATACAGGGTATGATTGAAAAGGCTTCAGAATCAGCAAAAAGACTAAGGCTAAAGCATCCTCTAATATACAACAAATTGAGGGCGCAAAATGTTGATATGGCATATTTCTTAGTAGAAGACTCGGTCATCCACATCATGGATGCAATTGCTAAAAAATCGGGAAATCCTGAGGCGTTTAAAAAACTGTTTGAAGAGATGGAAAATGAAATCCTGGGTAACTAAGTTAGCTTCAGAATTACTAGATACCATATTAATCGTTATAGGGTCGGTTGTTGTTATTGCGTCTTATATATTCGCCAGTGACGGTTTATTCGGAATTCCTGCATCACCATGGGCCGGTCTACTAGGAGTTATAGTTGCACTTATTGTTTTGCTTTTCCCATACTACCTTTTCTTAAGGCTAAGACATAACAAAAAAATGCAGCCGACGCAAAAATCGCGCGGCTGATTTTGGCGTTAGCCAGATGGAAATACTGTAATGAAAGACACGGACATGACATACAACGAGCTTTCTGAGGCGGTGGTTGGCTTGAGCTATAGAGACAAATTCAGATTGGCGCAATTACTTATCCAGCTCGCCCGAAAAGAGGAAGAGGAGCAGTACCCACAGAAGCGAGCACCTGTTGCGTCAAATGTGGGGACCCCATCCGAGCTTACGTTGTATGTCGCAGAACGTATTAAAAAGCTGCGCCCCGCAAAAAAGTCGACGCTTCTAAATTCAATCGGTAATACTCCCCTAAAATTGAAACACCGATGAGTGGAAAATTTCGTTTAACTA
>NZ_KV792899.1:0-5192 GCF_001808335.1 Oligella sp. HMSC05A10
AGTGTCGCGCAATTTAGGAGGAATGAATACATGTATTCACCGGACGCTTACTGACGTACAGGTTTTTTGTGTGGGGGATAGAGGTATCAGTTCACCATGTACAAATAAAAAAACCTCGATAGAGATAACTCTCCATCGAGGTTGATTGACTAACAAACTTACAGTGTTTTATGCGTTAATTTTTTGTAATAGTTCAGCTTTTTTAGCATAATATTTTTTTAGGTTTTTCTCTTTGACGTGGCCGTAACCGCGAACTTCATCGGGTAGTTCCGCCAGTGCTATTGCAACATCTATATTATCAGTTGATAGTTTGTTTTCTAGCGTTGTCAAGAGATCCATATAGTCTTGAATTAAAGCACGCTCTGCACGACGTTCTTCGGTTTTGCCAAATATATCTAAACCAGTACCACGTAATCCCTTCATCTTAGTGAGAAGTTTAAAAACTTTAAATACCCAAGGACCATAAGCTTTTTTCTGCAAATGTCCATCTGCTTTTTTCTTGCTAAATGTTGGAGGAGCCATATGAACTAAGATTTCGTAATCTTTACCAGGTTCTCCAGCAAAGGTTTTACGCAATTGTTCCATATATTCTGGTCTTGTATAGAGTCGCGCCACTTCGTACTCATCTTTATATGCCATTACTTTTGCTAAATTTTTAGCAGCAGCATCTGTTAATGCATGATGACCTGTCCCTAGAACTTTCTCTTCGGTGGCTTTGATTGGTTCAATCGCTTTTAAAAACTTATCAGCGTAAGCAGCATTTTGATAATCTGTTAAATAGCTTGATAGACGTTTTAACAGAGCAGAGGTATTTTCTGTGAATGACACAGTTTTTTCCTCTTGAATACCTTGTGTTTTAAGGCTGTCATTGCCAAAATGAGCAAGGTAACGCCCCCAATAGAAAGCATCTAAGTTTTTCTCAACAGTGACACCATTGAGCTCAATAGCACGTTGAATCATCTCAAGACGTAGCGGTACTTTACCTTTTTGCCATACATAACCTAACAATAATGGATTGGCGTAAATAGCATCCCCTAATAAAGTAAACGCATAGAAGGAAGCATCGATAAAATCACATGACTCTATACCCACCACTTGGTGTAAATCTTGTTGTGTCGCGAGGGAAGGGAAGCGCCATTTTGGATTACCAAATAATTCAGCAGTAGGGGACTTTGCTGTATTTACAGCAGCATAGGTTCGACCTTTTTGAACTTTAGAGGTAATTTCTTTAGATGTTGCTACAATAGAGTCACAGGCAATAATCAAATCTGCTTCACCTGTACCAATACGTGTTGCATATAAGTCATCTGGACGATTACCAATTTGAATATGACTAACAACAGCCCCTCCTTTTTGGGCAAGACCAGTAATATCCAAAATATTAACGCCTTTGCCTTCTAAGTGTGCCGCCATACCAAGTAAAGCTCCAATCGTGACTACACCAGTACCACCAACACCAGGCACTAGAATATTGTATGAACGATTAATTGACACAAACTCAGGTTGAGGAATATCTTTTTTATCTAGAGTGTTGCCTTGAGAGGTTGGTTTAATTAATTGAGCACCTTTAGCGGTCACAAAACTAGGGCAGAAGCCTTTTTGACAAGAAAAGTCTTTGTTACAGCTAGATTGGTTAATTTTACGTTTGATTCCCATCGGTGTTTCATGCGGTTCAATAGACAAGCAGTTTGATTGAACACCACAGTCACCACAGCCTTCACACACATCTTCGTTAATAAAGGTGCGTAGTGCAGGGTCAGGATAATCGCCACGTTTACGGCGACGACGTTTCTCTGTCGCACAGGTTTGAACATAAATAATTGCTGTTGTTCCTTCAATATCACGCAATTGACGTTGAACTTCATCTAAGTCATCACGATGACGAATTTCAGTTTCGCTGCGAATACCAAGTTTACGAATATTATCTGGTTCATCACTGACAATTACAATTTTGGTGATTCCTTCAGCCACTAATTGATCGTGAATTTGAGGCACAGTTAGTGTGCCGTCAATGGGCTGACCTCCTGTCATCGCTACTGCATCATTGTAGAGAATTTTGTAAGTGATATTGGCTTTGGCGGCGATAGAGGCACGAACCGCTAAGATACCAGAGTGGAAATACGTACCATCGCCCAGGTTTGCAAAAATGTGTTTTTCATCTGTAAAGTCTTTTTGCCCAATCCAGCCAACACCTTCTCCACCCATTTGTGAGAATGTATTAGTGTCCCTGTCCATCCAAATAGTCATATAGTGACAACCAATACCGGCTACAGCGCGAGACCCTTCAGGAACACGAGTTGACGTATTGTGCGGACAACCTGAACAGAACCATGGCTTGCGTTCAGTAATCACAGAAATATGTTTACTTTCTTTCTCTTTGCGATTGATGATTTCAATACGTGCGCGAATTCTCTCACGGACATCAGCAGGTAAGTCTTGTTTTTCTAGGCGTTTAGCAATTGCTTTTGCGATAACCGCAGAGGATAAATCAAGATTAGGGGGTAATAACCATGGACCTCTAGGCAAAGACCATTCACCACCACCATCTTCGCGTGCATCATACTTACCATAAATTTCAGGACGGACATCATCACGCCAGTTATAGAGTTGCTCTTTAATGGCATATTCCATGATTTGGCGTTTTTCTTCAACGACTAAAATTTCGTTTAAGCCTTCAGCAAATTCACGAGCCCCTTGTGACTCAAGAGGCCATACACAGCCAACTTTATACACACGGATACCAATATCGCTACAGGTTTGCTCATCAAGACCTAAATCAACTAAGGCTTGACGAACATCTAAATAGGCCTTGCCCGCTGTCATAATGCCAAATTTTGCCTTAGGCGAGTCGATCACAATCTTGTCTAACTTATTAGCACGTACATAGGCAAGCGCTGCATAGAGTTTATAATTATTCATGCGCTCTTCTTGCGCGGCTGGTGTATCAGGCCAACGAATATTTAGCCCACCTTCAGGTAACGTAAAGTTATCAGGAATAACTGATTTAACACGGTTTGGATTAACCTCAACAGAAGATGAAGATTCTACAACATCGGTTACGCATTTTAGACTAACCCATAGACCTGAATAACGACTCATGGCCCAACCGTGTAAACCATAGTCTAAATACTCTTGTACATTGGAGGGGTAAAGTACGGGAATACCTGCTGCTTGTAAATCATGCTCTGATTGATAGGCAACAGTAGAGGATTTGGCAGCATGGTCATCACCAGCAATTAGTAGAACACCACCGAATTTTGACGATCCGGCATTATTGGCGTGTTTGAAAACGTCCATCGAACGGTCAAGCCCAGGACCTTTGCCATACCACATGCCAAATACACCGTCGCGATTAGCGCCTTGGAAAAGATTTAGCTGTTGTGAACCCCATACAGCAGTAGCAGCTAGTTCCTCATTAAGTCCCGGCTGGAACACAATATCATGGGATTTCAAATGTTTTTTGGCTTTCCATAGGCTTAAATCCACATTGCCTAATGGTGAACCACGGTAACCAGAAATAAAGCCAGCCGTGTTTAAGCCAGCAGCCAAATCACGCTCTTTTTGTAAAAGAGGTAATCTCACTAGGGCTTGCGTACCACTCATGAATACACGTTTGTTGTTAGCTGTGTATTTATCATCCAGAGTCGTATTTTGAATCAGCTCTAGCTGTTCTTTAGTTAGGGGTGCATTCATCGGTTGTCTCCGCTAAATTTTATAGTGGTGATTTTTTGGTTTAGTTTAGCCTCTTTTTGTGTTATCGTAAAATTAATTATATCTCTATCAGGTATTAAAAAAACAAATGTCTAAAAATGTGACGTTAAAACAAATGCGGTATTTTGTCAGTGCTGCACGAGTAGGGCGATTCTCCATAGCTGCTTTGCATGAACATGTTTCTCAGTCAGCTATTACGAGTGCTGTACTAAATCTTGAGGAGGAATTAGGAGTGTTGCTTTTTGATAGATTACAGCATGGAGTGAGTCTGACGGAAGCTGGACAAGCTTTTTATCGACATGCTGTCTTTATCTTGGACTCTGTCAAAGAAGCGATGACGCTCCCTGAGTTGAAAACAATTCATGGCGTGAGTGGTTGTATCAAAGTTGGAGCATCTTATACGATGCTTGGCTATTTTTTGCCCGAATTGATTGCACGCTTTAAAAAAGCGAATCCATTAGTCACAATAGATTTATACGATATGACATTAGATGAGATGGAGCGAGGATTACGTAGTGGAGAGATTGAGATAGCCATTGGTTCTATTTCCAACATACAAGAACGCCACCATTATGAAACAGAGCTGCTAATTCGATCAACGAGAAGACTCTGGTTATCTGCTACGCATCCTCTTGGTGAAAAAGAACAAGTCACGTTAGAGGATATCGCACCTTATCCTTACATCATGATTACAGTAGATAATGCATTGGAGTTTACGGAAAAATTTTGGAAGGAAGCAAATTTAACACCTAACTATGTCTTAAAAACGAGTTCTCTTGAATCGGTACGGGGGTTTGTAGGACAAGGGTTAGGTGTCACTATTTTATCAGATATGGTATATCGTTCTTGGTCGTTAGATGGTAAAAAAATCAATGCTATTAAAATTGCAAATGGCGTACCTGATTTAGAGGGTGGTGTTTTTTGGTTAAAAAATAAAAAATTAAGTAAAGCCTCTGAAGCGTTTAATCAGTTTTTGGCTTATGCTAGCGTAAAATAGTTGTTATTTTCAGTGTTATTGAAGAGCTTTAATATTGCTCAAGGTATTAAATTAAGGGTATAGATTATGTGGGTAATAGCGATTATATTGACTGTTATTTTATGGCTATTACTGGACAATATTTTAATTGCCGCTATATTAGCCATTTTTGTCGTCTATATGTATAGTTTACTGAGAGCTTTGTATAGTGCCAAAAAAGGACAGATGATAGAGGGTTCACTAATAGAATCACAACAAACACAGCTTACTCACGAACAGCCCCAAACAATAGTAGCTAATGCAGAGGGTAGACAACCATATTCTCAAGGTAATCAAGTCGATTCATCAAGTGAGTCAGAGCAGGTAGACTCTTCTTATATAGACTATGTAGAAGGAAAATTTGATTAAGTTTGAGAGAGGAGAGAGGAAGAGGAAAAAATGAGGGTATGGTACTATTGGGGTGACCGATGGGGCTCGAACCCACGACAACCGGAATCACAATCCG
>NZ_KV792900.1:0-1908 GCF_001808335.1 Oligella sp. HMSC05A10
ACTAAGGCAATTCAGCGCTTTGGTCAGGTGGCACCTCACGAAGCCTATGTGTTTATGAATCGCACGCACACGCTTCTTAAATTACTCATGCACGATGCGATGGGGTCGTGGCTATGTGTTCGTCGACTACATGAAGGACGCTTTCACGGTGCAGGCTCACGGATGAATCCGGCACTGTCGGCAGAACAACTGCAGGCCTTAGCCTTGGGGCTGCCTTGGCATCGTTTAGGTAAAGCCGGTATCTATCGTTATTGTTAGTTTGATCGTGAACTAAATGGGGCGATCTTGTCAATTAGGTATTCTCGGGATCGCTTATTTTATCGGCATAAGGCATACTACGTCTTATGCCGAATTCTTTTGCTTTTCTTCCCTCTGATTTATCCCAGTTAACTGCTGAGCAGTTGCGCGAACTCGTGCTGCAACAACAAGCCTTAATTGCTCAACAAGACGCATTGATTGTAAAAAAAGCAGTACAGGTGGAAGAAAAGGATCTGGCCTATCGTCGTGTTCTGAGCGCTTACGAACAAGTGAAGATGGAGTTGGCGATCTTAAGACGCATCAACTTTGCTAAACGTAGCGAACAGCTCCCTGACCTACAAGCGAAACTTTTTGAAGATGACGCCCATGAGGATCTGGCTGAGCTAGAAACGATGTTAGACAACATCGGTCAGCAATTAACGTCCATGAGTGGTCAAGAGCACACACCTCGCACACCGACTCGTATGCGTTTGCCGACGGAATTGCCCTCGGTGGATATTCATTATACGTTGGAAAGCACGACCTGTGGTTGTGGTGCTGAGATGCGTCATCTTGGGGATGATGTGAGTCAGAAACTGGACTATGTGCCCGGTACTTTTAGCGTGGAGAATCACATTCGTCCGAAATACGTGTGTGATTGTTGCAAGACCCTCAATCAAGCGCCGGTACCTCCTCACATCATTGATAAGGGGTTGGCAACGACCGGACTGCTGGCGACAGTACTCATCATGAAGTATGCTGACCATCTGCCGTTGCACCGTCAAGAAGCCATCTTTGAGCGCAGCGGTGTACGCATTGCCCGTTCTACGCTGGCGGATTGGGTAGGCACCTGTGGCGCACAGTTACAACCGCTCGTTGATGCTTTACGCCAAGAGGTGCTCTCGCATTCAGTATTGCATGCCGATGAGACACCCATCACTTACATGCACCATAAAAAGGGCAAAACGCAACGTGGTTATTTCTGGGTCTATGCCCCGGGTGCTTATGAGCAGATGAAAGCGGTGATTTATGACTTTAAGCCAGGTCGCTCAGGCGCTCATGCCCGCGAATTCTTAGGCGATTGGCGCGGTAGTCTGATGTGTGATGATTACGCCGGTTATAAAGCCCTCTTTGCCGATGAGCAAGTGATTGAGGGAGGATGTTGGGCGCATGCGCGTCGCAAATTCCACGATATTTACCAAGCCAACGGCAGCTCAGTGGCTGAACAGGCCTTACAACAAATCCAACGACTTTATCACTACGAGGCCGAGGCCGGGAACTTAAGTCCACCGGAGCGATTAGCCCATCGACAACGCCACATGGAGCCGGCACTTAAGCAATTAGAAAGGTGGTTGCGCAGTCAGTTTGAGCTGGTGCCGCCGAACTCGGCGATCGCCAAAGCCATTCGTTACAACCTGAACAATTGGCTTGCCTTGACGCGCCTCTTGGAAGACGCTCAACTGCCGATGGATAATAATGCGGTAGAGAATTTGATTCGTCCACTCGCGATTGGTCGCAAGAATTGGCTCTTTGTAGGTTCAGAGAAAGCGGGTCGACGTGCGGCTGCTGTGATGTCGTTAATTCAATCGGCTAAGCTCAATGGCCATGACCCTTATGCTTACCTTAAGGATGTGTTGGAACGATTGCCGACACAGAAAGCGAAGGACATTA
>NZ_KV792901.1:0-513 GCF_001808335.1 Oligella sp. HMSC05A10
TATGAGCCAAGGAATAGACCGCCCTCAGGTGAAGATATGCCATAGAAATGTAGCGCACGTAAGAAATGGAGAGCATGACGTAATGCGCAGAGTGTATTACAGCTTGTATGGCAGACTCTTAGACAAAGAGCTGCTGTTAAGGAGCTACAAGAAGGTGAGACGAGCAGGCGGAGCGGCTGGCATCGATGGTCAGACGCTTGCGCAGTTTGGCGAGCGCTTGGACGACAATCTGCTGCAATTACTTAATGAACTCAAAACGAAACAATACCGAGCGCTGCCGGTTAAGCGGGTAGAGATACCGAAAGCAGATGGCGGAGTTAGGTTGCTTGGCATACCAAGTGTTCGTGACAGAGTAGTGCAACAAGCGGTCAATGAATTGCTGACCCCGATATTTGAGGAGCAATTTCACCCATCAAGCTTTGGCTACAGACCGAATCGAAGTTGTCATGATGCTATTAGCAAAGCAACGATGTTTATAAGACGCTACGGACTTAAGCACGTAGTGGATATGGA
>NZ_KV792902.1:0-669 GCF_001808335.1 Oligella sp. HMSC05A10
CTCACCTGCCCATAGCCTATACTGCCACTGGCTTGACAAAAACCGCTTATTAAGGACTACTAAATATTAATTTAACCAACACTTAAACTTAATTTTTTTACTTTACTTGAGATAAAAATCTCACTCGTAATTAAAAAAATTGAAGTATAAAAAACCATACTAAGTATTAGTAACTTTTCATGTTCAGAAAATTCAGTACCCTTGTAAAGGGGCTGTGATTTTATAAATAAATAATATCCATAAGTAAAAAAAACAGCAAAATTAATTAAAAAAGAAAGACATCGATGGTAATTGTGTTTATTTAATAAAAATCTAACCAGAGTTGCAATAATTAATGGTATCAGAAAAACCAAACTTGCAATTAAAGTCAAACCAACCCCTAAACTAAAAACATCCCATATTTCTATGACTTCATCTTCATTCAAAAAAACATTTACTAAGATTTGAATACAAAAGACTATTGCACTTACGAACAAAGCTTTTAACATACAAAAAAAATAAGTTTTAAAAGTTACTTTCATGGCAAACATCCCTGATTCCCGCCATAGCCAAGTAGTTTGCAACCATATTGAACCCTAGATTCGTAGTCCAATATCTTTACATCCGTGAGGACCTCAGAAGCCCATCTAAAAGCATCATAATCACTTAAATACTTCTCATGAATCGGTT
>NZ_KV792903.1:0-28843 GCF_001808335.1 Oligella sp. HMSC05A10
AGGGATGAGGTGCAAACCTCACCCTACTCGATTTAAATTAGAAAGTGTACTTTCGATAGATCCACTGTTTTAAAAAGCTCTTGCCCTAAGTCCGTCGCTGAAGGATTGTCATTGGCTTGCAGTAAATGATAGGCATTTTCTGAGGCCTCAATCAGATCGTCAATCACGCCTTCTGTTAGTTCGGCAGCGTATGCCCATTGCTCAGTGGGGTAGTGCATTAGGCTTTTAGCTTTTTCATTTGGGCTTGCGCTGCTCACCGCTTTTTTGAAAAAGAACTTGTTTTTGACTGCTGCCGACTGATTTAATAAATGGATAAGGCTCTTATCGAGCGCAACGCCATCTTCAATCACTACCACATAATCTGCTTCATTAAATAAACCAGCACCCTGTGCATTTTGTAGAAACCAATTAAGAGCGACTATTTTTAATAGCGCTTGATAGGCTTGCGCATCTACTCCGCTCGCTTTTAAATCCTGCAATACTTGATTGGCTTTAAATTCAGCCAACAGATCGGTATGTTCAAGCAAGGCTTGCTTTTGCTGTGGATTGAGCGCCTCTTCAGCGTATTCAATCACTGCGATTGGACATGCCTCATAATCGCGGTTGAGGCTAAATACGCATTGTTGAAGCTGTGTTAGTGCCGCTGAAGCGGTAGCTGGTACTTGATTAATAGCAGATAAAATAAGAAATGCAGCTTTCATAACGATGGAGCAGAAATAAGCAAAAAGCCCGGTCATTAGGGATGCCGAGCAGCAATAGATAACCCTTAATCATAACCTAAATTTAGTCCATCACGGCGCATCTTGCTATCTTAAATCAATTTTGCTATAGTAGTAATTAAGCTGTATATCTGATTGACTGACAGTTTTCTGGACGCGGGTTCGATTCCCGCCGCCTCCACCATAAGTGCATTGCGCACGGCGGTGTACTTATGATGGGGGCGTCATTGGTTTCGACAGGGAAAAATAGGGAGATTGGCAGCCGGTAGGCGAAGACCGTAAATCTAGCAAACCTTATAAATGCAAATGACGAAAGTTACGCATTAGCCGCCTAATATGGTGTCGCTAGGAGTTTGATCCACTTGGCAACAGAACGGATTAAAGGGGCTTCGGCCCCTTTTTTATTTGCTCAGCTTGTGCTTGTGTAAATTACTTTAAGCGATATAGATACAGCTCAATACGCCGGTTTATCAGACGGTTCTCGCGGCTATCATTACTTACCAAGGGGTCAACCGAACCGCGTCCCTCTAACTCAATTCTAGAGCTTCTAAGGCCTTTTTTGATCATGTAGTTAGCGACACTGCTGGATCGATTGAGCGATAGGATCTGGTTTTGTAGATCGTCACCACTGCTGTCGGTATGACCGACAATGCGCACACGTAATTCTTGACGGGCGTTCATAACCTCAACGATTCTGTTCAAAAATGCGTGAGATTTACGATTAATTCTGACGGTATTACCCACAAAAACATCAGCCGCAGGTATAAGTACACGCAAACTACCATCGTGCACTTGATTGACTTCAATCGCTAAATTCGTCGTATTAGCAGTATTAATCGTCTTGGTGAGTTCCTGCCAATTGCCGGCGACCCATGTCACAGGGCTACCAGTAGCAGGTCGACCATCTGGCTCAACTCTAAAACTACCTTTGCCGCCTTGGCTGCTGCTGTCCATCGTGGCGGTGCAGGCACTCAAAAGGAGCGTGCTAATAATCACGCCCGCTTTGGAGAGTTTAACTAGGGGAGAGTAAGGGCTTGTACTATGCATTAATCATACCTTTTGTATCAGCATCACCAAAAAGGATAGTGGCAATGTCTGCCGGGTGATGCGCAATTGCGTCGGCTTGAGTAGCTATTGCACCCTGTTTGTCTAAGCTGTAACCGTAACTGAGTGCAATCGTTTTCATGCCAGCTTCTTTACCGGCAATAATATCACGTTCATCATCACCGATATACACACATTGATTAGGTGTTTTACCTATTTTTTCAGTGGCATAAATTAAACCCCCGGGATGAGGCTTAATATAAGGGGTGGTGTCGCCGCAAACATTTACACTGCTGCGAGCGCTTAGTTTTAAATAGTCCAATAGTGGTAGTGTGAGAGCCTCACTTTTATTGGTCACAATGCCCCAAAGTAAATGACGTGACTCAATTGTATCTAATAGCTCGCTGATTTGTGGAAAAAGGTGGCTATTATCAAGCATGCAATCACGATAATCCTCTAAAAACCTATCCCTGAAATAGGGATAAACCAAGTCCTCCTGATTTAGCTCCAGCGCAACCTTTAATAAGCCACGCGTACCTTGTGAGGCGACGACGCGTAAGCGCTCATAAGGCAAGTCTGGTAGTTGGCATTTTTGACGCTGTAAGTTTGCTGCTAAGGCTAAGCCAGGCGCACTATCAACAAGCGTGCCGTCTAAATCAAATAAAACCGTATCAATCATTTTTGAGCGGCCATAAAGTAATTAACCGTGGCATCTTGCGTTAAGGTGTAGTGTTTAGAAAAAATATTGTATTTAAGACCGCAGATCGATCTTAGAGATAAACCAGATTGCTCAATGGTTTGACGCAGCTCACTAGGCTTTAACAGTTGCTTATAACGATGAGTACCCTTAGGGACGAGTCCCAAAATATATTCGGCCGCGACAATTAATTGTAAAAAGGACTTGGCATTGCGATTAATGGTAGAGAAAAACACCCAACCACCGGGCTTGACCATTTGAGCACAAGCGCGAATAATCGAATGCGGATCGGGTACATGCTCTAGCATCTCCATACACGTAACCACATCAAAATGCTCGGGATACTGTGCCGCCATTTCCTCAGCAGGGATTTTTTTATAGTCGATGCTGAGTTGACTTTCTAGGCTATGCAGTCTGGCGACGGTTAGGGACTTTTGTGCCATATCGATACCGGTCACATTGGCACCGGCTTTAGCAAGGCTTTCCGCTAAAATGCCACCGCCGCAACCCACATCAATAACATCTAAGCCATCTAAACTGCCGACATGATCGATGATCCATTGACTACGTAGGGGATTAATTTGATGGAGGGGACCGAATTCACTCTCGGTATCCCACCACTTGGAGGCAACAGCGCTGAACTTTTCAATCTCAGAGGGGTCAACATTAATATGCTTTGGGTGATCACTCATGGTGTACGTTGTGCTCTCTACTAGGGGAATTAAATCAATTTATCATAAAAAAAGGCCCCGCTACTAAACGGAGCCTATTGCAATATCAGTGGTACTTCTGCTTAATCAAAGCAGAAGTAAACGCTATGCAGTAATTACTGAGCGCGTGTACCAACGATTTCAATCTCAACACGGCGGTTGCGTGCGCGACCTTCGCGAGTAGAGTTGTCAGCGATAGGCTGAGTCTCACCACGACCGGAAGCGATGATTGAATCAGCAGGGATGCCGCGAGAAACTAAGTAGTTTTTAACAGCAGCTGCACGACGCTCAGATAAACCCTGGTTGTACTGTTCAGAACCAACGCTGTCGGTGTGACCAACCGCAATGATTGACTCTAAAGAAAGTTGCTGTGCTTGTTGAGCAACTTGGTCAAGAATATTACGACCCTCAGGTTTGATAGTAGCTTTGTCGAAATCAAAGAAAGTATCTGCGTTAAACGCTACTTTGTTAGCAACCATCTCAGGTGCAGCTTCTGGAGCGCCACAACCTTGAGCTGCAGTTGCTGGAGTCCAGTAGTTGTTACGCCAGCAGTGCTCGTCTGAACCGTTCATCCAAACGATACCGTAGTTGTTTACCCAGTTATCAATTGTTTGAGCAGATGCTACGCCAGTAGTTGCAGAGGCTGCAACGGCGAATGCTAATGCGAATTTAGAGGCTTTGTTCATGTTTCTCCTCGATGAGCTAAATAAAGCTAAAAAGTTACTCGCAGCGAAACCGCCGCAGAATGGAAATCAGGTTTAGTATAGCAATCAATGAAACATCATTCAAAGTGTTTTGAATAGATTTTCTAAGATGCCCGTTTAAGATGTTAAATGATTTCCTATTTTTTTGCTTAAGTTAATCATGTAAGTATCTGTATTTTATAGATAAATACAGCTTTTTGGTTGTAATTGTTGTTTATAAGCAACTGCGATATGGATAGAAGCTGATTTTTCTCGACTCAATTGCGCACTAGAATGTTGTAAAAAAACAAATGTATAAGCAAGTGCATCTTAAAAAAGATACTTGATGTTTTTGTATAAATTTGCTCCTGGGTTCACGCCTAAGTTTTAGCTGGTCGATAAATGTTAGAATAAAGGGTTAAATTTGTAAAATAAAGCGTTATAGCTGTTAGCGAGTAAATATGGATTCTTTTGCTAAGGAAACGATTCAAATCTCTTTAGAGCACGAAATGCGTCGTAGCTATTTAGACTACGCCATGAGTGTTATCGTTGGTCGTGCGCTACCTGATGCGCGTGATGGCTTAAAGCCGGTTCACCGTCGTGTACTGTATGCGATGGATGTACTAAACAATGACTGGAACCGTCCGCATAAAAAATCTGCCCGTATTGTCGGTGACGTCATCGGTAAATATCACCCTCATGGTGATATTGCCGTATACGATACGATTGTGCGTATGGCGCAGGATTTCTCGCTACGCTATACCTTGGTTGATGGTCAGGGTAACTTCGGCTCGATTGATGGTGACGGTGCGGCCGCCATGCGTTATACCGAGGTCCGCTTATCTAAGATTGCCCACGAGTTATTGGCCGATATTGAGCAGGAAACCGTCGATTTCGGACCTAACTATGATGGCTCTGAGTTAGAGCCACTGGTGTTGCCTACACGCCTACCTAATTTACTAGTCAATGGCAGCTCGGGTATTGCCGTGGGTATGGCCACCAATATCCCGCCACATAATTTATCCGAGGTGGTTGACGGTTGTTTGTATGCCTTACGTAATCCAGAGTGTAGCGTTGATGAGTTGATCGAAATTATTCCGGCGCCTGATTTTCCAACAGGCGGTATTATCTATGGCACTCAAGGCGTGATTGAGGGCTATCGCACAGGGCGGGGTCGTGTGGTGATGCGTGCTAAAACGCATTTTGAAGAGATTGATCGCGGTAATCGCCAGGCCATTGTGGTGGACGAAATTCCTTATCAGGTCAATAAGAAAACACTACAAGAAAAAATTGCCGAGCTCGTCAACGATAAGCGTATTGAGGGTATTTCTGATATACGTGACGAGTCGGACAAAGAGGGTATGCGTTTAGTGATTGAGCTAAAGCGCGGTGAGATGCCTGAAGTGGTATTAAATAACCTCTATAAAATGACTCAGCTCCAGGATACCTTTGGCATGAACTTGGTGGCCTTGGTTGAGGGTCAGCCTCGCTTGTTGAATCTTAAGCAATTGGTCGAGTGCTTCTTACGACATCGTCGTGAGGTGGTCACTCGGCGTACCGTGTTTCAACTGCGTAAGGCACGTGAACGTGGTCATGTGTTAGAGGGTTTGGCAGTCGCCTTAGCCAATATTGACGAGTTTATTCGTATTATTCGTGCGGCGCCGACGCCGCCAGTGGCACGTGAAGAGTTAATGTCACGTGAGTGGGATGCTTCACTGGTGCGCACCATGTTGGATGCGGCCGATGAGGGTAGTGTGATGGGGGGTGCGGCAGCCTATCGCCCAGAGGACTTAGAGCCGGAGTTTGGTTTGCAGGCAAATGGGCTATATCGTCTAAGTGAGGTGCAGGCCCAAGAAATTCTTAATATGCGTCTGCAACGCTTAACCGGTCTTGAGCAAGAAAAGATTGTCTCCGAGTATGAGGAGGTGATGCGTTTAATTGCCGATCTGATTGATATTCTTGCTAAGCCAGCGCGTATTTCAAATATCATTGCTGAGGAGTTGACCGCGATTAAGACGGAGTTCAGCACCAATACTAAGGATGAGCGCCGTTCCACTATCGAGCTTAATGCCAATGAGATCGATATGGAGGATTTAATTACGCCGACGGATATGGTGGTGACCTTATCGCAAGAGGGCTACATTAAGAGTCAGCCATTGTCTGAGTATCGTTCTCAGCGTCGTGGCGGTCGTGGTAAGCAAGCGACTTCGATGAAGGAAGACGATGTTATCGACAGCTTGTTTATTGCTAATACACACGATTACTTACTCTGTTTCTCTAATCATGGTCGCATGTATTGGCTCAAGGTCTACGCAGTGCCACAGGGTGGTCGTAATTCGCGCGGTCGTCCTATTGTTAATTTGTTCCCACTGGCCGAGGGCGAGCGCATTAACGTGGTCTTGCCGGTCAAGGAGTTTACTGAGGACCAGTATGTGTTTATGGCAACCTCCAAGGGTACGGTGAAAAAAACACCATTGACTGATTTTTCTAATCCGCGTCGCGGCGGTATCATCGCCGTTAATCTAGATGAGGGTGACTTCTTAATTGGTGCTGAATTAACTGACGGTAAGCACGATGTAATGCTGTTTTCCGATGATGGTAAGGCAGTGCGCTTTGATGAAAGCGATGTCCGTCCGATGGGTCGTAATGCGCGCGGTGTGCGTGGTATGAATCTGGACGATGAGCAATTGGTGATTGCCTTATTAGTGGCTGATGATGAGGGTCGCAGTGTGTTAACTGCGACTGAAAACGGCTTTGGTAAGCGTACCTCAATTACCGAGTATCCGCGTCATCGTCGTGGTAATAAGGGCGTGATTGCCATTCAAACCTCTGAGCGTAATGGTAAGGTCGTAGGTGCAGTCTTAGTTGAAGAGGCGGATGAGATTATGTTGATTACCTCCGCTGGCGTTTTGGTTCGTACCACGGTAGAGCAAATCCGCGAAATGGGTCGAGCTACCCAAGGGGTGACCTTAATTAATTGTGATGAGGGTGACTTCTTAACCGGTGTTAAGCGTGTGGTAGAAAGTGATTTGGATGAGTCCGAGAGTGCGGAGGAAGCATCTACGGATTCAGCGAATGAGCTTGATGATCAAAGCCCCGAGCCTGATGACTCAGCGGCTGAGGAGTAGTGAATATGAAGCAGTTTTGGAACTTTTCGGCGGGTCCCTCTGTGTTGCCTAAGGAGGTTTTGCAGCAGGCAGCTGAGGAAATGTTGGATTGGCACGGGAGTGGTCAATCGGTGATGGAAATGAGTCACCGTGGTGCTGAGTTCACACAGATTTGTGATGAGGCGGAAGCGGATTTACGCAAGCTGCTAGGCGTCGGTGATGAATGGGCGGTGTTTTTTAGTCAGGGTGGCGCAAGCGCACAAAACGCGATTTTGCCAATGAATTTGATTGCCTTAAAAGAGGGTAGGACGGCTGATTATGTGTTGACTGGCTCTTGGTCTAATAAAGCCTATAAAGAGGCCAAAGGCTATGGTGAGATGCGCATCGCAGCTAGTAGTGCCGAGGCACGTGAGATTGACGGCGTGCAGTATCAAGCTTGGCAGTGGGCGCCTGATTTTAGTGAATGGCAAATAAACCCCAAGGCCTCCTATCTGCATTATTGTAGTAATGAAACGATCGGTGGCGTTGAATATGCCCAGCTCCCTGATAAGGCAGCTATCGGTGCTGAGGGTGTGCCATTGATTTTGGATACCTCATCCCATTTTCTGGCGCGTGCTTGGAATCTTGAGGGCGTCGATATGTTGTATGCGGGGGCGCAGAAAAATGCTGGTCCAGCCGGTAGCACCATCATTGTGATACGACGTGAGTTGATCGGTCAATGTGAAGCGATTTGTCCTGATGTCTTTAATTATAAAAATTTAGATGAGGCGCGCTCACGATTTAATACGCCACCGACCTATAGTATTTATATGTCAGGCTTGGTCTTTAAATGGTTATTAGCTCAGGGTGGTTTAGCGGCCATAGAACAACAAAATAAGGCGAAAGCCAAGCGTTTATATGACTATATTGACAGTACCGACTTTTATCACAATTTTGTGCAGCCGTCGCATCGTTCGATTATGAACGTTCCTTTTGTTACTGCCAATGAAGCCTTGGATGCTCAGTTTTTAAAAGGTGCCAAGGAGCGCGGCTTATTAAATCTTAAGGGCCATAAGTCGGTGGGTGGGATGCGTGCTTCGATTTATAATGCCATGCCGATTGAGGGGGTAGAGGCCCTTATCGACTATATGCAAGACTTTGAGCGTCAGCACGGATAGGAAGCCATGAGCAGCGAATTGAATCAGTTACTTAAGCCTTTGCGTGACAGAATTGATGCCATTGATCATCAAATTTTGGATTTGCTAAATCAACGCGCTCAAACCGCGATTGAGGTAGGTAAGGTAAAGCACGCTTACAATGCCGATGATGCGATTCTAAAGCCTGAGCGTGAGGCACAGGTGATCGGTGCCTTGCAAGGGGATAATCTCTACGGCACCTTTCCTAATACGTCGGTGGAGGCAGTGTGGACCGAGATTATTTCGGCTTGTCGCGGGCTAGAACGTGGTCTGACTATTGCCTATTTGGGTCCTAAGGGTTCATTTTCCGAGCAGGCCGCCTATGAGTTTTACGGTCATGCCGTGCAGATGTTGGAATGTCCTTCTTTTGATGAGGTATTTCGAGCGGTTGAGGCGGGGCAGGCCGACGTCGGTATGGTGCCGGTAGAAAACTCCACCGAGGGGGCGGTGAATCGCACGCAAGATTTATTGCTTAGCACCACGCTTAAGGTGCACGGTGAACGTACTTTGCCCATTCGCCATTGTTTAATGAATAAAACGGGTGAGATGAAGGGCGTGGAGCGCATTATGGCACATCCGCAGACACTTGCTCAATGTCACCAATGGCTGTCAGTGAATTACCCTAATTTGCCTAAAGAGCCCGCTGCCAGTAATTCTGAGGCGGCGCGCATTGCCGCCGAGGATCCGACCGTGGCTGCCATTGCGGGTAAGCATGCCGCACTTGCTTGGGATTTAAGCATGGTGTCTGAAAATATCCAGGATGATGCCAATAATAAAACCCGATTTTTAGCGATAGGTCATATCGTTAATCAAGCCAGCGGCAATGATCAAACGAGCCTGATTGTGGCCGTACCTAACCGAGTTGGGGCCTTGCACGACTTAATTGCGCCTTTTTTAAATCATGGCGTCTCGATGTGTAGGTTTGAGTCGCGTCCTGCCCGTACTGGTCAATGGGAGTATTATTTTTACATCGATATTTTGGGTCATCGTGATGATGATAATATCCGTGCTGCCCTAAGTGATCTGGAGGCGCAGTCTTCATTCCTGAAGATTCTTGGCTCCTATCCACGACAAAGTGATCCGACCACATTAATTTAATCTTAAGCGATAGCGATGAGCGATTTAAACTTAAATAAGATCCCGATTTCAGCAACATCTGACTTTTCAGTACCGGCTAATATCCGTGCTATTAGTCCATATCGTGCCGGTAAGCCAAGCTCTGAGTTGGCGCGTGAGTTTGGCTTAGAGCCAGCTTCTATTGTTAAGCTAGCCTCGAATGAAAATCCTTTAGGTTTTTCGCCACGGGTTAAGCAAGCTTTAATTGATTATTTAAGCACCAGTTCATTGGCTGAATTAGGTCGTTATCCTGACCCCAATGCCTTTGATTTAAAAGCTGTACTGGCACAGCATTACGGTGTTGAGATGACAAATCTCACCATCGGTAATGGTTCTAATGATTTGTTGGAAATCATTTCTTTAGCTTTTTTGGATGAGCATAGTTCAGCTGTCTATTCGGAACATGCCTTTGTGGTGTATAAGCTCAGCACCCAAGCTCGTGGCGCCCGACATTTGGCGGTGTCGACAAAGGGTTTGGGTTTGGATTTAGAGCGTATGTATGAGGCGATTGAGGAGGATACTCGCTTGGTGTATATTGCCAATCCGAATAATCCGACCGGCACCTTTCATCCTAGGGATGACATTATCGCTTTCTTAGATCGTGTCTATGCGAGTCGTGGTAATAAGACCTTGGTGGTTCTAGACGAAGCATATAATGAATACCTTGATCATGAGCTGCGTTTTAATAGTGCCGAGTTGATAAAGCACTATCCGAATCTAGTCGTTTTGCGCACTTTTTCCAAAGCCTATGGTTTAGCTGGCTTGCGGGTTGGTTTTGCGATTGCGCAGAGCGAAGTCACGGATTATCTGAATCGTGTGCGGCAGCCATTTAATGTTAATACCTTAGCTCAAATTGCGGCAATGGTGGCCTTAGAAGACGAGGAGTTTTTAGCGCAAAGTTATCAAATGAATAAAGCGGGCAAGGCCTATTTATCGGCTGAGTTTGAGCGTATGGGGATAGCCTATGTGCCGAGCTTTACAAACTTTATTTTATTTGAAATGAATGAAGCGCCTAAGGTTGCCGAGGCTTTATTAGCCAAGGGTGTGATCGTGCGCCCTGTCGTAGGTGACGGTTTACCTAATCATTTACGCGTTTCAATCGGTACTGAAGAAGAAAATCAGCGCTTTATCGCCGCTTTAAAAGAGGTACTTGCTTAATGCCTAAACTGCTCTCGGCGCTACCTCTGGCGGAGGCGGTGCGTGTCAGTTTTAATGATGGGATTGCGCGCATTGAGGACTTAGCCAAGCCACCGGCCTTTAACACAGTTGGTATTATTGGTGTCGGCTTAATTGGCGGCTCCTTCGCTTTGGCGATGAAAAGCGCAGGGCTTTGTGAGCGCGTGATAGCGGCTGGTAGACAGCAAAGCAGTTTATTCAATGCTAAGGCGCTCGGGGTAATTGATGAGGTGGTGAGTGTTGAGTGCTTAGCAGCAGAGGCTGATCTTATTTTTATTGCTGTCCCCGTTAAAGCCTTTGCTTCGGTGTTTAAGCAATTAATACCACATTTATCAGAGACGGCGATTATTACCGATGGTGGCAGCACCAAATATGATTTGATGATGGAGGCACGGCTTATTTTAGGTGAGCGCATTGGGCAATTTGTACCCTTGCATCCCATTGCTGGCTCACATCAATCGGGCGTTGCTGCTGCGCGCGGTGATTTGTACGAAGATCGCAAGCTGATTATTACGCCTCTGGCAGAAAATGCCCTTGCAGATATTGCTTTGTTAGCAGCTACTTGGCAGGCACTAGGGGCAACCGTGTATTGTATGGATGCACAAATACACGATAGGATTTTTGCTGCTACCAGTCATTTTCCACATTATATTAGTGCGGCTTATATGAACAGTTTATTAGCCTCGGAGCATCGGGAGTTATTTTTAGCCATGGCGGGAACGGGTTTTAGGGATTTTACTCGCATTGCTGCCAGTTCGCCAGAAATGTGGAGTGATATTTTCTTCGCTAATAAAGAAGCCATGTTAGCGCAGCTTGATGATTTTATACGGCAGCTAAATGAAGCAAAAGTTTATCTGCAAAATGAGCAGCAGGATAAAATGTACGAATGGTTTAATACTGCCTCATCTGCGAGAAAAAACTGGCAATTAAAATCATAGTGCTAGATTTGTTCATTTAAATTTAAAATAAACAGTTTCGGAGGTGACCGTGGTTCAGTCAGTGGCTTATTTGGATTTAGCGCCGGTGCAAAAAGCTGCAGGTGAGATTCATTTACCTGGTTCAAAAAGTATCTCCAATCGGGTTTTGTTATTGGCGGCTTTAGCAAAAGGTAGTACCACCGTGCATGGGCTATTGGATTCGGACGATACCACGGTTATGCTAGAAGCCTTAAAAAAGCTCGGTCTACGCATTGAGGATTTAGGCAATCACTCGGTTAAGGTACATGGTGTGGCTGAGTTTCCGGTTAAAAATGCCGATCTGTTTATGCAAAATGCAGGTACGGCGATTCGTCCGCTCACAGCTGCCTTAGCGGTGAGTGGTGGAAGTTACCATTTACATGGTATTCCCAGAATGCATGAGCGTCCAATCGGCGACTTGGTTGAAGCGCTGCAGGGTATTGGTGCAAATATTGAGTATTTGCAAAATCCAGGTTATCCGCCATTACAAATCGAAAGTCCTACTTTGAAAGCAAATACGGTGATTAAGGTGGCAGGCACTGTGTCCTCACAGTTTTTAACTGCATTGCTGATGGCCGCACCCATCATGGCAAAAAAACTTAATCAAGCCATTGAAATTGAGGTGGTAGGGGAGCTGATTTCTAAGCCTTATATCGGTATTACGCTAAATCTGATGCAACGTTTTGGTGTGAAGGTGGAAAATCAGAACTGGCAGCGTTATATTATTGCTGCCGATGCAGTTTATCAATCACCGGGGGAAATTTGGGTTGAAGGTGATGCCTCATCAGCTTCCTATTTTCTGGCTTTAGGTCTACTGGGTGCAGGCCCAATTCGTATTTATGGTATTAATCAGCAAAGCATACAGGGTGATATTTTATTTGCGGATTTTGTGGCAAAAATTGGTGCTGAGTTGCGATATGGGGCGGATTATGTGGAGGTGAGCGCTAATCAGGGAGATGGCTTTCCTAGGGTTAAGGCCTTTGATGAAGACTTTAACCTGATTCCTGATGCAGCGATGACAGCGGCGGTATTGGCACTCTATGCAGATGG
Organism: Oligella sp. HMSC05A10; assembly: GCF_001808335.1. Lineage (NCBI taxonomy): Bacteria > Pseudomonadati > Pseudomonadota > Betaproteobacteria > Burkholderiales > Alcaligenaceae > Oligella > Oligella sp. HMSC05A10. The sequence goes on from NZ_KV792903.1 coordinate 12,434, forward strand.
TCCTTGTGTTTTGAGGAATATTGCTTCCTGGCGGGTTAAGGAAACCGATCGCATTGAGGCGATGCATGCCGAATTAGCGAAGATGGGTGCGACGGTAGAATCAGGACCTGATTATCTTAAAATCACGCCGCCACAGCACTGGCAAGACGCTGCGATTGAGACCTATGATGACCACCGTATGGCGATGTGCTTTTCGCTAGCGATATTTGCAGATGCCAAGGTGCGCATTATGGATCCAGCCTGCGTGAATAAGACCTTCCCCACTTACTTCCAAGAGTATAAGCGACTCTTGAAATAAGTTAAAATCAACCAATCATACAAAGAATGAGGAAATAATGGATACCATCAGCAATATCCCGGTGATTACGATTGACGGCCCCAGCGCCTCTGGTAAAGGTACCGTGGCGACATTATTGGCGCGTGAGTTGGGCTGGTATGCCTTGGATTCTGGTGCACTTTATCGCTTAACAGCTTTAGACTGTATGAAGAAAAAGGTGGACCTTGATGACCAGGATGCAGTGTCTGCCGTGGCCGCAGGATTATCAATTAAATTCTTACCTGAGGGTGTGTTTTTGCACGATGAGAATGTAAGCGAGAGCATCGGTAGTGAGCAAGTGGGTGCGATCGCTTCTAAAATAGCGGTGTATCCTAAGCTGCGTGCGACCTTATTGCAAAGCCAGCGTAATTGTCGCCGTGCCCCAGGTCTAGTGGCTGATGGTCGCGATATGGGGACCTTAGTGTTTCCCGATGCGGATTTAAAAATATACCTTGTTGCGGACGTGCAAAAAAGAGCTGAAAGACGCTATAAGCAGTTGATGAACAAGGGTTTTTCAGTTAAACTTAGTAGTTTAATTGCAGATTTAGAAGCGCGCGATCAGCGTGATATGAATCGTGAGTATGCGCCACTTAGGCCAGCTGACGATGCGATTACGGTAGACTCGTCGGATTTGGATATTGATGAGACGGTGGCCGTTGTACTGAAGCATTGGTATCACCGTATTGATCCGGCTGAGTAGCTTTAGTGCACTGCAATTAGTTGCAATCGATTTTTGGTCTTTTGCGTAGATAGTTGGTATTTTCTGCACAAAAGTTTGTTAACTCCGTCGGTGCTTGCATCGACGTGTATTTTTATTAGGCATTGATTGCCTTTGGATTATTAATTTAATGACATCCTTAAACTTTCAAGACGCCCTAGGTGGCGAAAGCTTTGCCGATTTATTCGAGAAAAGCATTAACGATCAAGAAATGAAATCCGGTGAAGTTATTTCAGCCGAAGTTGTGGCCATTGACCGCAACCTAGTGACTGTTAACGCCGGTCTTAAGTCTGAAGCCCTAATCCCTATCGAAGAGTTCTTAAACGATCAGGGTGAGTTAGAGGTTGAGGTAGGTGATTTCGTATCAGTTGCTATCGACTCTATCGAAAATGGCTACGGTTCAACCATTCTTTCGCGTGACCGTGCGAAGCGTTTATCTGCATGGTTACAGTTAGAAAAAGCACTAGAATCAGGCGAGTTAGTTAACGGTACTATCACTGGTCGCGTTAAAGGCGGTCTGACTGTGATGACTAACGGTATCCGTGCTTTCTTACCAGGTTCTTTAGTTGACTTACGTCCTGTTAAAGACACCAGCATTTTCGAAGGTAAGACTTACGAGTTTAAAGTAATCAAATTAGATCGTAAGCGTAATAACGTTGTACTATCTCGTCGTGCTGTACTTGAAGTGACCATGGGCGAAGAGCGCGAGAAGCTATTAGAAACGCTCAACGAGGGTTCAGTAGTTAAAGGTACGGTTAAAAATATTACTGAGTACGGTGCCTTCATTGACTTGGGTGCGATTGACGGTCTATTACATATTACGGATATGGCATGGCGTCGTGTTCGTCATCCGTCTGAAGTACTATCCGTTGGTGAGGAAATCGAGGCTAAGGTACTTAAATTCGATCGCGAGAAAAACCGTGTTTCACTCGGCGTTAAGCAATTGGGTGAGGATCCTTGGATTGGCTTATCTCGTCGTTGCCCTAAAGGCACACGCTTATTCGGTAAGGTAACTAACTTAACTGACTATGGTGCCTTTGTTGAGGTTGAGTCTGGTATCGAGGGCTTAGTTCACGTCTCTGAAATGGATTGGACTAACAAAAACGTTGATCCTCGTAAGGTTGTCAGCTTAGGTGAAGAAGTTGAAGTGATGGTGTTGGATATTGACGAAGATCGTCGTCGTATCTCACTTGGCATGAAGCAGTGCCGCTCGAATCCGTGGGAGGATTTCGCTGCTAACTTTAACCGTGGCGACAAGGTTCAGGGCGCAATTAAGTCAATTACCGACTTTGGCGTATTCATCGGTTTACCTGGTAATATCGACGGTTTAGTTCACTTATCTGATCTTTCTTGGAACGAGTCTGGCGAAGAAGCGGTTCGTAACTACAAAAAAGGTGACGAGGTTGAGGCGGTTGTGCTTGCGATTGATACCGATAAAGAGCGTATTTCTTTAGGTATTAAGCAGTTAGAAGGTGATCCGTTCAATAACTACGTCTCTACTAATGATAAAGGTGCCATTGTTAAAGGTACGGTTAAATCGGTTGAGCCTAAAGGCGCAGTCGTTACTTTATCAGTAGATGTTGAGGGTTACTTACGTGCTTCGGAAATCTCTAGCGGTCGCGTAGAGGATGCGACAACCGCACTTAAAGAGGGTGATGAAGTCGAAGCAATGATTCTTAATGTGGATCGTAAGCAGCGCGCAATTCAGTTGTCTATTAAGGCACGTGATAATGCAGAAACTGCTGAACAACTGGAGAGCATCAAAGGCTCAGCTGCTCAATCCGGTACCACAAGCTTAGGTGCTTTACTTAAAGCTAAGCTTGATGAAGCTAAAGACGAAGAGTAACAGTGACGAAATCTGAGTTAATTGAGGCTTTGGCAGCTGCTTTTCCACAGCTGCCGGCTCGCGACATTGATTACGCAGTTAATACCATTCTTGATGCCATGGTTGATGCCTTGGTTGAGGGTAAGCGTATTGAGGTGCGTGGCTTTGGAAGTTTTTCCTTGTCGCAGAGAGCCCCTCGTGTCGGTCGTAACCCTAAATCAGGTGAAAAAGTGATGGTGCCTGGCAAAAAGGTGCCACACTTTAAAGCCGGTAAGGAGTTGCGCGAACGAGTTGATGCGACCTTCCAAGAGGAGTTATCAGCTACGCCGGGGACTGCCACCGGAGTCAATCAAGATAACTGTCAATTAGAAGCTATCGGTTAATTTATCGTTTGCTGTACTGCGATCTTTTCGCTAAACCCGAAGTCTGGAACCATCCCGATTTCGGGTTTTTTTTATTTCGGCTAGAATAATCGCTATTTACTTAAGTTTTTTGCTAATTCCTATTACAATAGACGATAAATAAATTTCCGGAGTGAAGTCGATGAAGTATTTGGTTTGGATTATTCGCATAATCATCTTTGTTCTTGTTTTATTGTTTGCGCTTAATAATACCCATCTTGTGGATGTGAATTTCTTTGCGGATTTACGCGCCAAGGGGGTGCCACTGATTCTCGTGCTTCTCATTGCTTTTGTAGCGGGTTCAGTCTTCGCTTACTTCTTGATGGCGCCGTCTTACTTCCGGGGTAAGTATCAACAGGCTAAGCTAAAAGATGAGATTGCTAGCTTGCACCGTCAGGCCGCCACTAAAGTCCGCGAACAGGTGCAAGAAGATCATGCAAAAGCAGCTAACGCCAATGGTCCTGATATTTTTATTGCCTTGCAGCCTAATAGCAAATCATAAACCATGGAAGCAGGTGTAGATTTCGAGGTTTGGTGGTTTATTTTAATTCCCATTGTGTTTGCATTGGGGTGGATAGCCGCTAGAGTAGACTTCAAACAAATGCTCTCGGAGACGCGGCAGTTGCCAGATTCGTATTTTAAAGGTCTGAATTTTTTATTAAATGAGGATCACGATAAAGCGATTGATGCCTTTATCGAGGTGGCTAAACTTGATACAGAAACCACCGAGTTGCATTTTGCATTAGGTAATTTATTCCGTCGTCGCGGTGAGATTGAACGGGCGATTCGTGTACATCAGAGTCTCTTGAATCGTGCCGATTTACCACGTAAGGATCAGGAGCAGGCTTTATATCAAATTGGTCAGGACTATTTTAAAGCCGGGATGTTTGATCGTTCCGAAGAGGCTTTTAAACGGGTGATGAATAGTCAGAGCCTGAGTGTCTCCGCCATCCGTCATCTGATTCGTATTTACGAGTCGGTGCATGATTGGCCTAAAGCCATCGAAATGGTTGAAAGACTCAAAGCGCTATTAAATGAGCCGGTGCCAGCCCTGGTTCATTATCATTGTGAGCTGGTTGAGCACGCACTACGCATGCAACCCGCTAATCTGAATGAGGCGATTAAGCATCTAGATCAAGCAGAACAGGCGATGCAGGTGGATTCGCTTGAACAACGTAGTGAAGCGTCCATGGCGCGTATAGCCATGCTGCGAGCAGAGATTGCTGCACAACAAGGACAAACTCAGAATCAACGATTGCAGCTTGAGAGTGTACTGAATGATGCACCTAGTTATAGTAGCTTGGTGGCTGAGAAGTTATTACAAAATTATCAACAGACGGATCAGTTAGCGCGAGGGCTTGAGTTATTAGCACGTCATTTTGAAGCACATTTTTCGCTTGATCTATTTGTGATACTACTTAAGCACTATCGTCTACAAGGTGATGATGAGGTGGCGCGTCGTTTTGCTGCTAAAACCTTAGCGGCGCATCCTACTTTACTTGGTTTAAGTAAATTTTTTGAGTCCGAACTCAAAGCCTCGTCAGTAGCAGAAACGGGTTTCACCGCCAGCGAGTCCAGTGCCTTAGCCGAGATACTACAGGTGGATTTTCTATATAAAATTATCCATCAACATGCACAGCGTTTAGATCGTCGTGAATGTCGTGTTTGTGGTTTTCAAGCTCAATCATTTTATTGGCAGTGCCCTGGTTGTAATCAATGGGAAACGTATTCAACCAAGCGCTTAGAGGGAAAGTAGTATGAGCCCTTATCCTATTGCTCAAATTAAAAATAAAAAAATTTTAGTCATCGGCGACTTGATGCTAGACCGATATTGGTTTGGTGAGGTCGATCGCATCTCACCTGAAGCGCCGGTGCCAGTTGTTCGTGTGGTCAAAAAGGAGGATCGCTTAGGCGGTGCCGCTAACGTAGCACGTAACGTGCTTAGTTTGGGTGGCCAAGCAACCTTGTTGGGGGTCATTGGCGTTGATGAGGGTGGCGAGCGTTTGCAAAGTCTGTGCGATGATATGGGTGTTAATGCAGTGCTTAGCCTAGATCAGCACATTAGTACCACCTTAAAAATGCGAATTTTGGGCAGAAAGCAACAAATGCTGCGGGTTGATTTTGAGCATCCACCCACTGATCATAGTCTAAGAAGTGTTTATCAACATCTTGTTGATTTGATTGCTGAACATGATATTTTGGTGTTATCAGACTATGCCAAGGGCGTTTTAAGAGATATTAGAAGCATGATCGCACTTGCTAATCAGCATCAGGTGCCGGTTTTGGTCGATCCGAAGGGGACGGATTACTCACTTTATCGACATGCCAGTCTATTGACCCCTAATCAGTTGGAATTGACGCAAGCAGTGGGTACCTGGAAAGATGAAGAGGAGTTAGTGCAAAAGGCACAAGCCTTACGCGAGAAACTGGCCTTAGAGGCGTTGCTGGTTACTCGTTCTGAAAAGGGGATGACCTTATTTGCGGCAGATGGCGTGCATCATGTGAATGCTGAAGCGAAAGAGGTCTTTGATGTGTCCGGTGCTGGCGATACTGTGTTAGCTACCATGGCCGTGACTCGTGCGGCTGGTATGCGCTGGTCTGAATCAATTAAGTGGGCAAATAAGGCTGGCGGTATCGTGGTAGGCAAGTTAGGGACATCGATTGTTAGTGCAGAGGAATTGTTATGATAGTTGTAACTGGGGCCGCTGGCTTTATTGGTAGTCAATTGCTAAAAGGCTTAAATCAACAGGGCTTAGATGATATTTTGGCGGTTGATGATTTATTGCAAGGCGATAAATTTGTGAATTTACGCAATCATCAAATTGCCGATTATAAGGATAAGGATCTTTTCCGCCAGGAGCTGCTGGCTGATCAGTTGCCCCCCATTTCTATTGTCTTTCACCAAGGGGCTTGCTCCGATACCACAGAGCGCGATGGTCGCTATATGATGGATAATAACTACCAAGTATCGTTGGAGTTATTAAATTATTGTCAGCAGCGAGGTATTCCCTTCATATATGCCTCATCAGCCGCTACCTATGGGGCCAAACAGCGCTTTACTGAAGAGTTAGCGTCAGAGGGACCATTAAATGTATATGGCTATTCTAAATTCCTCTTCGATCAGGTGGTACGCCGTCGTTTGGCTGAGCGTAAGGCGCAGATTGTTGGTTTGCGTTACTTTAATGTCTATGGTCCTAACGAGCAGCATAAAGGCCGCATGGCCTCGGTTGCCTTTCATCATTTTAATCAGTTTATGACTGAAGGGCGGGTGCGCTTATTTGGTGAATATGATGGTTACGGTCCTGGTGAGCAAGTGCGTGACTTTATTTATGTAGAAGACGTAGTCAACGTCAATCTGCATTTTATGCAAAACCCGCAAATCAGTGGTATTTTTAATTGCGGTACTGGGCAAGCGCAACCTTTTAATGATATTGCTCATACGGTGATTAATACGGTACGTCAAGCGCGCGGAGAGGCACCGCTTAGTTTGGAGGAGCAGATCGCTCAAGGTCTTCTGCAATACATTGATTTTCCCGAGGATCTAAAGGGGCGTTACCAAAGCTTTACGCAAGCGAATACTGATAAACTTAGACAAGTGGGTGCCTATCAACATCGCTTTAAGCGGGTACAAGAGGGAGTGGCCGAGTACGTCAAGCACTTGCTGGCACAGAGCTAAACCACTAAGCGGCGGCTAGTCGACTGGCTAAAAATAGCCACTTAAACACATTTACTATTTGCTTTCCCCATAATTAATTAAGTGTTTTTAATTGATGATGGGGATTGTTATGTGTAGCAGATTATCTTTTTTGGCAGTGCTTATTAGTGTTTTTCTTATTGGCGCGTCAGTGGCCTTTGCCCAAACGGTGAATGTCAATACCGCGACCAAGACGGAATTACAAAGTATTAAGGGAATTGGTGAAAAAACAGCGACGCGAATTATTGAGGAGAGGGAGCGTGCTGGTGCGTTTGAGTCGCTTGAGGACTTTGCCCTGCGGGTTAAGGGCTTAGGTCAAAAGCGAGCCGCTAAGCTGGTGGAAGCGGGGTTGATTATTGCTCATGGGGAAACCTCAGGGCAGCCAAAGCCATCCTTGTTATCCAGCGCCACCCTGAAATCGCAGGTAGCACAGGAAGTGGTGGCGGTCAAAAAGCGTGTGCAAGGTAGGTCCTCATCCGTCAGCGCAGAACCTTATTGGGTCAAGCCAAAGTAGTCGCTTGTATGCCACTGCTAAGGACGCTGGGCATGGCGTGCGCTAGCTGATAGCAAACTTTAGCAGCAGAAGCTGGCTTAAGTGTTAAAATGATTACTTGTACTTGCATATAGCTTGCTTTTTGTTAACTATTTCGGTGCCTTAAGTCTATGTCTGAAAAATCAGTTCATTATCCCACCATTGACCAAGTGGTAGGTAATACCCCCTTAGTTCGTTTACAGCGCTTGCCGCAGCAATTCGGCGTGTCGGATCAGGTCGTGATATTAGCTAAGTTAGAGGGTAATAATCCCGCCGGTTCGGTTAAGGATCGCCCCGCACTTAAGATGATCGCCGAGGCTGAAGCACGGGGTCAAATTAAACCAGGTGATACCTTAATTGAGGCCACCAGTGGCAATACCGGCATTGCGTTGGCCATGGCAGCCGCGATTCGTGGTTATAAGATGATTTTAATCATGCCGGATAATTTATCGCTTGAGCGTAGGGCTTCAATGAAGGCTTATGGTGCTGAATTAATCTTGACTGAGGCGGCTAAAGGTGGCATGGAGTATGCACGTGACTTAGCTGAGCAGATGCAAAGCGAGGGCAAGGGGCTGATTCTCAATCAGTTTAGTAATCCTGATAATCCTTCAGCTCACTATACGTCAACCGGTCCTGAAATTTGGCAGCAAACGCAGGGTCAAATTACCCACTTTGTGAGTGCCATGGGTACCACCGGTACCATGATGGGCACCGGCAAGTATTTAAAGGAACAAAATCCATCCATCCAATTAATCGGTGCGCAACCAGCGCCCGGTGCTTCGATTCCTGGTATCCGTAAGTGGGCGCCGGAGTATCAGCCAGCGATCTTTAAGCCTGAGATGATTGATGTTTTTGAACCGATTGAGCAGGCCGAGGCTGAGCAAATGGCGCGGGATTTAGCAGCGCGCGAGGGTATTTTTGGTGGTATTTCCTCTGCTGGTGCGCTAGTCGCAGCGATTCGCACAGCTAAGCGCCTAACCAGTGGTACAGTGGTGTTCATCGTGTGTGATCGAGGTGACCGCTATCTGTCCGATGGTATTTTTAATTAAGTTTTTTACGACGACTAATGAAAGCGGTTTCAATTTTTGCCATACCAAAGGATCTGCCAGCGGCTGAGCGTTTAGAGCGTCGCCGCATGGTGGTGCGTTTAGGCTTGTCGTGGTTGATTATGATGCAGGTGATGATGTTTGCTGCGCCTGGCTACTTCAAGCATCAGTACATGGGCACGGATATTCAAGAGTCGCTTGAGGTTGCTCTGGTATTATTAAATTGGATCGGCTTGTTGCTGACTATTCCGGTACTTTTTTATTGTGCAGTACCCATCTGGAAGGGACTCTTTGCTGCCGATAGTGAGTTTGCGCATCGCCATAGCATGGTCAATATGAATTTACCCGTGGCGTTGGGAATTGCAGTGGCCTTTTTTCCTAGCGTGCATACCACCATTTATCATCAGGGTGAGGTGTATTACGATTCTATCGTAATGTTTATTGCCTTTTTGTTGACGGCACGTTATTTAGAGTATATTGCCGTGCAGTCATCATATATCGCTGGTGAGCACCATGTGCTCGACAGAATTAAGCAGTGTCGTGATGAGGATATGGCGCATGCGGATCGTTATGCCTTTTACTTTGTGATGATACAGATAGCCCTGGCGGTGGTCAGTGGTTTAGTGTGGTATTTTTATATTGATCCGGCTCATGCCCTAGCAGTGACGGTTTCACTGTTTGTGATGAGTTGCCCCTGTGCAATGGCTATGTCGGTGCCGTCTTGCTACGCCGCTGCCCGTACTGTGTTAATTAATGCCGCTGCCGCATCACAAGTTGATGAGACCTTGCTTGAGTCAATCTTGCAGAGAACGCGTCACACTGCACGTTTTTGTTTAACTGTCTCCATTGTTTTTCATCTGTTGATGACGCCACTGGCAATGATTGGTTTGGTGTCGCCGTGGTTAGCTGCCATTATTATGTTTATCTCCTCCATGTGGGTTGGTCTCATGGGCTGGCGCTTATATAAGCGCTTCCGCTCTGAGCTGGAAGCAAGAAACGCAGTAATGCAGTAGAGATGATGAGAACCATCAATACGTATGCTAGGACTTAAGCTAGCTGGAAGCGATTCAGTATGAAAATCTATTTAATTCTCGGTAGCCTAACGATTGTATTTATTGGCTTTATCAGTTTCTTTTTATATTGGGCGGTATTTAAAGGTCAATATGATGATATTGATGAAAAGGGTGATTCCATTCTTTATGATGATGATAGTACGAGTCATCTAAATGGCGATCAGCATAAAATAAGTCATCGCTGATGGTTCAATGTCATCCTGCTAGCGCACACCCTAAGCTTTCTTAAAATCATTGAGTAGCGGAATAATCATAAAAAGTTCCACAGAATAGGGTAATATCTGCACTTCAACTTTGATTTACATCAGAACAAGGTTTTTAGTTAATACATAATGCTTAGCTTTTGTAGTAAAATGTTATAACTTGGGACTGGGTTTTGTTACAACTAGCTTAGTTTCTTTCTTATTAACCCATACTATAAAGCGCTTCTTCCGCAATCAAGCTTTACTAGTATTAATAAGTTTTTTGTTTACAAAGAGGGTAGGTACTATGAGTACTCAAAATGTGATTGGGTCGGAAACCTTTAACTATAAGATAGTCCGACAGTTCTCGATCGCGACAGTTATCTGGGGTGTGCTCGGCATGGCAATGGGTGTATTTATTGCTAGCCAGCTAGTGTTCCCGGAGCTGAGCTTTAACGAGTTTTTTGGATATGGGCGTTTACGTCCAGTTCATACAAACTTGGTGATTTTCGGTTTTGGTGGTAGTGCATTATTTGCAACCTCATACTATGTGGTACAACGTACCTGTCATACCACGCTGTTTGCCCCGTGGTTAGCCAGCTTTACCTTTTATGGCTGGATGATTATTTGGGCGGCAGCTGCGGTTTCCTTTTCGATGGGTTACACCTCATCCAAGGAGTATGCTGAGACCGAGTGGGTACTTGATATCCTAATTACCTTGGTTTGGGTGGCTTATGCAATCGTATTCTTCGGTACTGTTGCTAAGCGTCGCACTAAGCATATTTATGTGGCAAACTGGTTCTATGGTGCATATATTATTACCATTGCTATGTTGCACATCTTTAATAACCTGCAAGTGCCTTGGAGTTTATTCAAATCATACTCTTACTATGCTGGCGTACAGGATGCGATGGCACAGTGGTGGTATGGTCATAACGCAGTAGGCTTTTTCTTAACGACCAGTTTCTTGGGTATGATGTACTACTTCGTGCCTAAACAAGCCGAGCGTCCGATTTATTCTTATCGTTTATCCATTGTTCACTTCTGGGCCTTGATCTTTACTTATATGTGGGCAGGTCCTCACCATTTGCTATACACTTCACTACCTGACTGGACTCAAAGTTTAGGTATGTTATTCTCCTTAATCTTATTAGCGCCATCTTGGGGCGGTATGATTAACGGTATTATGACCTTGTCCGGTGCATGGCATAAGCTTAGAACCGATCCTATCTTGAAATTCCTAGTGGTTTCATTGTCTTTCTACGGTATGTCTACCTTCGAAGGCTCAATGATGGCTATTCGTACGGTTAACTCCCTATCGCACTATACTGAGTGGACGGTTGCACACGTACACTCTGGTGCTTTAGGTTGGGTTGCGATGATTTCTTTCGGTTCTATCTACTACATGATTCCTCGTTTATGGGGTCGTGATCAGATGTACAAAAAATCATTAGTCGAATTACACTTCTGGTTAGCTACCATTGGTATTGTGTTATACATTGCCTCTATGTGGATTGCCGGTGTGATGGAAGGCTTGATGTGGCGTTCTATTGAAGCTGACGGTACCTTAACTTACAGCTTTGTACAGGCGCTCGCTTCGAAGAAAATCTTATTAATTATGCGTCTAATCGGTGGTGGTTTATTCTTAACCGGTATTGTGATTATGCTGTTCAATACCTTAGCTACTGTGATTGGTCGCACTGGTGTTAACCCACCGGTACCTGCGCCATCTCATGGTAAGCCGGCACCTGTTGTGGCTGCTGAAGCAAATGCATAATTTGAAGATAAAGGGTTTTAAAAATGTCTGATGATAAAAAAGTTAAATTTTTCTCTCACGGGATGATTGAGAGAAATCTACCGATGTTGATGGTGTTGACCCTTATCACGGTAGGTGTTTCAGGACTTGTGCAAATTGTTCCATTGTTCCATCAACACTCAACTACCCAGCCTTCAGCGGGTGTTAAGCCGCATCAACCACTTGAGTTGATCGGTCGTGATATCTACATCAAAGAGGGTTGTGTGGGCTGTCATAGTCAGCAGATTCGTCTGTTAAACTCTGACGTGCAGCGTTACGGTCCATACTCTGAAGCCGGTGAGACGGTGTACGACTATCCTTTCTTATGGGGTTCTCGCCGTATGGGTCCAGACTTGGCTCGTGTGGGTGGTCGTTACTCGGACGAATGGCATCGCGTGCATTTACGTAATCCACGTGATGTGGTTGCTGAGTCTAATATGCCTGCTTATACTTGGTTGCAGCATAAGAGTGTCGAGGGTTTTGATGTACAAGCCCGGATGCGTGCGCTTAATTGGCTAGGTGAGCATCATGACGGTAAGCCTATGTACACTGAAGAAGAAATCGAGAAAGCGCCAGCAGCCCTAGTCGGTAAAACCGAAGAGGATGCAGTGGTAGCTTTTCTTCAGAGTCTTGGTGTTGGCTATATGAACGCATGGCGCCAACGTGATACAACAGCTGAAGCGAAGTAATTAGAGGGAGCTAAACTATGTGGGGTACGCTTAACGGTATTGCGACATTTCTGGCAATTGTTGTGTTCTTCGGTATTGTGTGGTGGGCTTTTTCCAAGCAACGCCGCAAGGATAACGAGGAAGCGGCCCTACTGCCGTTTAGTCTAGAGGACGAAAAAAATTTAAGCGCTGATAGTGAGCGCAAGGACAAGGATCATGAGTGATTTTGTTAATAGTGGCTGGGCGTTATGGGTCGCAGTCGTCTCAATCTTGGGGGTAGTCTTTGTACTTTGGCTTTTATGGACTCAACGTTCTTGGCTAGGTCAAAAAACGGTTGTAACTGAAGATACGGGTCACGAGTGGGACGGTATTCGAGAGTTGAACCACCCACTACCACGTTGGTGGATTATTATGTACCTCGGTCTAACCGTGATCGGTGTGGGGATTATGGTACTTTACCCAGCGGTCGGTTCATGGAGTGGCCTTAGAAACTGGCAAGCGGCGCATGAGGTAGAGCAGAGTCAAGAGCAGTTACGCGAAAGCATTGCACCAGTATATGCTCGCTTTAAGGATATGAGCGTAGAGGAATTAGCCAAGGATCCTGAAGCCCGTATTATTGGTGAGCGTTTATTCCTCAATACCTGTGCTCAGTGCCATGGTTCTGATGCTAGGGGCGCAACTGACTTCCCTAATTTAACTGATAATGACTGGTTAGGTGCTGGTACACCAGAATACATTCATGGTGTGATCACTGACGGTCGCGTTGGCTTAATGGCGCCATTAGGTGCGGCCTTGGGTGCCACTGCGGGTGAACAAACGGATAATGCCAATGCCATTGCGCATTATGTGCGTTCACTTTCTGGTCTTAATGCTGACGCTACCCTCATTGCTAAGGGTAAGCAGCAATATGACAAGGTTTGTGTGGCATGTCACGGTGTCGATGCTACAGGCAATCCATTACTAGGTGCGCCTAACTTAACCGATGATATTTGGTTAGGTAGCTCTTCACACCAAACCATCGTTAAAACGATTATGGAAGGTCGTACTAACATTATGCCACCACAAAAGCATTACTTAACACCTGAGCAAATTGATGTGTTAACTGCTTATGTTTGGGGTTTATCGAATAACGAGTAGTTTTATTCGTATTTTAATATACTAAACTTCACCTGTATTTCAGCCCAATTGTTCGCAAGGATAATTGGGCTGTATAATATCTAGATATATATAAATCAATTGACGTGGTAAATTATGAGCGAAGATAAATCTCAAAAGCCATCAGAGCAGCCCCAAGCGGTGCCTGAGTGGCAGCCTCAAGCAGCAGAAAGTCATAGTCAGCACGCAGCAAATGCTAAATCCAAAGCCCAGCACAAGCCAAAGACTGCGGTGGTTGGTCATATCCCCTCTAATCTGGACGGTGATGAGGTTGAGTTCGTTGACTTGACGCAAAAAATTTATATGCGTTCAGTAAAGGGGCGTTTTAATAATTGGCGTATTGCCTTAATCTGGTTTACCCAGGTGTTATTCTACGGCTTACCTTGGATCAACTGGGACGGTCGCCAAAGCGTGTTATTTGATTTGGTCGAGCGTAAGTTTTATTTATTTGGTCTTGTCCTATGGCCTCAAGATGTCTTCTATCTGGCCATTATTTTGATCGTTTCGGCCTATGGGCTGTTTCTCTTTACTGCGATTGCCGGCCGTTTATTCTGTGGTTACGCCTGTCCGCAGACCGTCTACACGGAGATCTTTATGTATATAGAGAAGTGGGTAGAGGGTGATCGAGTTCAGCGTATGCGCTTAGATGAAGCACCGATGAGCGCACGCAAGTTTAGAATCAAGGCGACTAAGCATATTTTATGGGTCTTAGTTGGTTTTTGGACGGGCTTTACCTTTGTTGCGTATTTCTCACCGATTCGTGAGTTATTTCCGAACTTATTAAAACTAGATCTTGGTTTTTGGGAGTGGTTCTGGATTTTCCTCTATGGTGGTTTCTGTTGGTTAGCCGCTGGTTTCTTGCGCGAAAACGTCTGTCGTTATATGTGTCCTTATGCGCGCTTCCAGAGTGTGATGGTAGATGCGGACACAATGATCGTAACCTATGATCAGAAGCGCGGTGAGCCACGCGGTAAACGCTCCAAAAAGGCGGATCTTGAGGCTTTAGGTTTAGGTGACTGTATTGACTGTACGCTCTGTGTACAGGTCTGTCCTACCGGTATTGATATTCGCAATGGCTTACAGTATATGTGTATTGGCTGTGGTGCCTGTATTGACGCCTGTGATGATGTGATGGATAAAATGAATTATCCCCGCGGCTTAATTCGTTATACCTCTGAAAACAGCATCAAGATGGGACTGACTAAGAAGGAAGAGCGTAAGCGTTTATTTAAACCACGTACCTTAGTGTATTTGACCTTGTTAGTTATTTTTATTACTAGCATTGTGACCTCCTTAGCCCTACGTAACGAGTTGCGCTTTGATGTGGTGCGTGACCGTAATTCATTAGGTCGAGAGGTGCCAGGTGGTTACTATGAAAACGTTTACCGCGTTCTATTAGTCAATATGAGTTCCGAGACCCGTGAGTTTAGGATCGATGCTGTTTCTCCTGCCTTGTCACAACTGGATGTCAATCTTGAGAATAGTGGCTCTAATACGATCGTTGTTTCACCTCGTACCAACCAATGGATTCCACTGATTGTGCGTGCTCCAGTAGAGGGTAGTGCGGTAGGTCGCTATGATATGGACTTCCATGTGCGTAGTATTGATGAGGGCAAGGAGCTCAAAATCGATAAATCCAGCAGTTTCTTTGTACCCGAATAATTGAGGTTTTATTATGTCTTCAAAAGGATTAAATCAAGTAGGCGCGATTGAGCCTCAAGCAAGTAAACCATGGTACAAGGAGCGTTGGCCATGGTTCCTGATGGCAGGACCAGCGATTGTTGTTGTGGCGTGTATTATTACGATTTATTTAGCCTTTACTCAGGATAGAGATATCCCTTTGGTGAATAAGCAAAACCGCCAGGGTTTAAAGATTGATCGTAGTGCCGATGCTGAGGCACCACGCTTTCTGCCGCCAGTCGATCGTCCAATTCCTGAGCATTTGCGCTCACAGTTTGAAAAATAATACTTCATAGTAAAAGACCATGGCAGCCTGATACTGTCATGGTCTTTTTAAATAAGTGTAATTCACTGTTGATATCAGTGATTCTCTTTCTTTATCAAGGCTTGTAAGCCTGCACGGTCTAATACTCTAATCTCTTTTTGTTCCACCGTGATTAAGCCTTCACGGGCAAAGCGCGACAGCAAGCGACTAACTGTCTCTAAGGTCAAACCTAAATAGACCCCAATTTCCTCACGTGTCATGCGTAGAATAAATTCACTGGATGAATAACCTAAACGAGCTAAGCGATCCACCATATTTAAAATAAAGGCGGCAACGCGTTGATCGGATTTTAGTGAGCCTAAGGTCAAGGCCATATGGTGAGAGCGGTTAATTTCATTACCCATCAGTTGACGTAACTGTGAATTAAGCGCGGGGATGGATTGAGCTAAACGATCTAAATCATCTAAACGAATAACACAGACCTCAGAGTCCTCCATGGCCATAGCGGTAGAGGAGTGCGTTTGGGTGGCAATACCATCAAAGCCAATCAACTCACCAGGTAGTGAAAAACCGGTGATCTGTATGTGACCATTTTCACTTTCTAATTGCGTTTTGAGCGAGCCAGAGCGCACACTATAAATAGCGCTGAAAGAATCACCGGCTTGAAATAAGACTTGATTTTTGGGGATACGGATACGCTCCTTAACCAGCTCTGTTAGTTTTTCCGTCTCCTGTGCATTTAAACCGGCCGGCATACAGAGATGATTACTCATGCACTGACTACAGTGCACCGACTTATCATCAAGAATGATGGTTTTGCTCATACCACTACCTATGAAAATAACTAGTCATCACTAGTTGAATCAACAAGGTTATTATTTTAACAAATTATTTGTTTTTTGATGCAAATCAAAGATATTAAGCTCAGTGTCAGTCTGATACGTGAGTATTTGATTTTTTTACTTGACCGGGTGCGCGACAAGCCCCTCCGTTCAGGGTGGGGAAGGATAGTGCAGACGGCGTAGCCGTCCTTGAGTTTCAGTGGGGTGTCTGCTGCTGC
>NZ_KV792904.1:0-1527 GCF_001808335.1 Oligella sp. HMSC05A10
CTATCTGTTTAAGGCGCTTCAATTCTGAGGCTTCGAGGCCATCATATTTGGAACGCCACTTGTAGAAGGTGGAAACGCCAATACCTTCTTGACGACAGAGGTCAGCGATCGGCTCACCCGCTTCTGCACGCTTTAACAAGGCGATAATCTGTTCTTTACTCTTACGTTTGCTCATAGTAAAACTTCTAAATATAAATTAATTGTAAAGGAAAACTCTACATTTGAGCTGTGTTAATTTAGGGGGTGGTTACCTTAGCGAGTCAAGCTCTTGGCCGCATGTCTGTAAGCAACGAAATGCTTGTTAAAGCAAGGCGCTTAAATGGTACTCCCATAATAGATGCTCCGACATCCTGGCAGTACCTCGTATGGAAGATGGAATACGATGCTGAAAGAGCTGAGTCAGAATTAAAATCTCAAGACCTCCATGTCGTTAAAGGCCTTAGTGATCTTTCAACAGGTGAGATGCAATGGATTGGAAATATCCCTCCAGAAGCACTAATAGAAATACGAAAAGAAGGCGCTATGGAAGAGATTAGAGAGATTTTAGGTAAAGGAGTAAATGATTTAATTGAAGTCAACCCTGCCAATTTTCATCGCAGTCGAGACCAGATTTTCGACAATATAAATTCAGCATTTAGCCAACATCAAAAAAACCTAGATGACCTTAGTAGTAAAAAATGGAAATTTGCGGGTAAAGACATTGGTTCGTGGTTAGTTGTTGGCTCACTTGAAGTGGCCGCCGCAGTTACTGGAACTCCTGTTTGGGGTATGGCTACAATAGCAGCAGATCAAATGTTTGATGTGCCAAAATTAAAAGACATTCCAAAATCAATTAGAGATCTCGCAGAAGAAAACAAAAAAGTGAAGAAATCGCCAGTAGGTCTTCTTTTCGATATTCATAAGAAAAATGCTTAATCGAGTAGCCGAGGGTTTCTAGCCCTCAGCCTCCCCCTCTGTCACACTAGTTGTCTGATTTTCTGATTTTTATATTTCATGTAATTGAGGGAGGAGTACCGATGCGCCTGAACGTGGCCAAGCTTACGGACGTGTAGCACAAAAAGCCTTAGCGCAAAAAATCAATCAGCGACAAGTCCAAGTTAAATATAAAAAAGAAGACCGATATGGCCGTATTTTAGGTGAGGTCTTTTTAAATGATGAAAGCATTAACCTTTGGTTGGTACAAATCGGCTTAGCTTGGCCATACTTCAGGTACAACCCACCAGTTCATTACCTTGATGCCTACCGCATTGCAAAGCTCAATGAAAATGGACTGTGGCAAGACTCGAATCCGATTGAGCCTGAAGAGTTTAGGCATAAAAAATAGGAAAAGATATCAAATGCAGAAAATTATTATATGGAAAACTGTACATGCTCACGTCATCCCGAATCAGCAACAAGATATTGTTGGGATAGAGTCAAAATCTTAACCACTAATAAAACTAATCAATAACAACCGTCATGGATATCCTGGGCGGTTTTTTTTATGGGAATAATTTGAGACCTTTGCAATAACCCCTCAAACTTCCT
>NZ_KV792905.1:0-903 GCF_001808335.1 Oligella sp. HMSC05A10
AGCGTTCCAACGACTCATGAGGTCTTTCGGTATTATAAATGGTTATCCACTCTTCGGTATACCAACGAACCTGCTCTAGTGTACTGAAGAGGTGCATATTCAACACTTCTTCGCGATAGGTTCGATTAAATCGCTCGATATAGGCATTCTGGTAAGGGCAACCAGGTTCAATAAAATCAATCATAATGCCGTGTCGTTCTGCCCATTGCATAAAAATCTGTGACGTAAACTCCGGGCCGTTATCTGTACGGATACGCTCAGGGTAACCATAGACTTCACTTAGCTGATCTAAAAAACGTGTGACCCGAAGGGCCGGTAGACTCATGCCAACATCAATGCCAAGGATCTCACGATTGAAGTCATCAATCACATTCAGCGTGCGAAAGCGGCGCTGATTTGTCAGACCATCTGACATAAAATCGATTGATCAGCTGCTTCTTGCGAGCTTAGGCTGTGCCAATGGCGTAGGGTTTCGTGCCGGTAAACGTTGTTTACGCTTACTTCGTAATTGCAGCTGAAGCTGATTGTAGACACGTTGTACGCGTTTGTGATTCCACGGGTGACCTAAGGTTCGTAAACGGTCGAAACATTTAACAAAGCCCCAACGAGGATGTCGCTCAGTTAGTTCAAGCAACGCTTGCTCAACTGCACTGTCATTGACCAAGCGTTTACGGTAGTAATAAGCCGTTCGACTAATACATACTGCCTGACAGCTTTTAACAATGCTGACTAGATGCCTTGCCTGTAGCTCACGAGCCCATGCCTTACGTGTCTCTACAGGCACTAGAGCTTTTTTATAATCTCCTCCTGCATGCGCGACATTAGGCTCAATTCAGCATACATTTTCTTAAGCCGTTCGTGCTCTTGTTCTATCTGTTTAAGGCGCTTCAATTCTGAGGCTTC
>NZ_KV792906.1:0-1040 GCF_001808335.1 Oligella sp. HMSC05A10
CACGGCCAACATCCAGTCCCACATAAAATTGATGGCTAGGTTGGTATTGCCAAGCGATATCATTACGCCAATACCAACCACGTTCAGCCATTAGATAATACTCCCCATCAAAGCCACGCACCGTATAACGACCACCAATGGCTAATTGGTCCTGTGTGACCAAAGGGCTTTTATTCCATTGCGCATGAACGCGGCTGTCCCAAGAAAAGTTCTCGCGCGCAGCGCTAAACGGAATATGCCAATGCAGATCCGCAGTAATAATCCGCATACGCGATGTCCCTTCACCAAAGAGATACTCTGCCGGCTGCTCACTGCCGAATATACCTGTACCGCGACGATAGGACACATCAAGACCCAAGGTACTTCGTGCAATAAATTCCTTATGAGATAGAGTGGCTTGCCAACCACCCATCTTCTTGCGCTGTACCTCAATCTCCGCATCTTCAATATAATTATGAGAGCGTCGTTGCCATAGCTTTGCGCTGAGCTGAGTCTTACGTCGACTGTCCCGATAAAGCACTCGGCTCAGGCCTATCTCACGGTTTAAGCTACGCCCGTTGTAGTCATAATTTTCATAGGCACCTGCAATCGCTTGGTGGTAACGATGATAACTTTGATTATAAAAAAGCTGCCAATGCCCCCAAGGAATCGAATAGTGCAAGGAATAACTATCGGTGCCACTCTTAGTCCGACTCCCCACCTCATCACGCAAACTTGTCTTTTCGCCCAAACCCCGGTTATAGGAGATATAAAACAGATCACTAAGCCCCAAAAGATTATCTCCGGAGAGTGTGGTCGTGCCTATGTAGCGACCGGTCTGCTTGCTGCCTGAATTATCCAGACCAAGACTAAAACGAAACGGCACACTACGCTGCTGCCAATCAATATACAGATCACTGCTGTTAATCGCCTCACCGGCCTCAATACGAACTTGAGCTTGCGCAGTAGGCACACGTCGGTAATTCTCTAGACCCTGCTCTATATCTCGTAGATTAAAAACATCACCGCTACTCGCCGGAAGCTCATTCTGTAACCAAGCA